>CAYVDE010000106.1:0-11070 GCA_964450535.1 uncultured Desulfobacterales bacterium | reverse complement strand
AACGCTTTTTGGGCACTAGCAAGTTTCCAATTCAGAAATGAGGATTTTTTGTCAAGATCAAGGAAATCAAGAGGTTGCGCGGAGGCGTACTGGAGTACGCCGCACAAGCAACCTCGCAGATTGACGCCGAGATTGGCAAAAAAGACCATTTCTGGATGGAAACTAACTCAGAATGTGTGTGAGAATCAAGTAGGAAAGAGACGCCGGGCAACCTGCATATTCAGGGCTGCTCGTCCGGCTGTGGGGTTCTGGGCAGGGTTATGAAAATATGCGTCACAGAAACTGCAACTGTCAAAACCATGACAATTGTTGAAAGTGTGTCTTCACGCCGGCGGGCCGCGAGAGGGCAGTCCTCTGTTTCGGCCCTCTAGGTTCCAAGGCATGAAATATGCAATTGAGGCCTGGGAGAGTTTCCTCCGGGCGCACAGCCCGACGTGAGGAAATCATTTCACCCTGGGAAACCGCAAAGCCATGTTCAAGTCTTCGGATGTACCTGCGCCTGCCAGCTACTTTTTGAAACCGGGCTTCATTTACCTGCCTGCGAGACCTACAGTGGTTTCCACTGTTCTGGGCTCCTGCGTAGCGGTTGTGCTCTGGGACAAAAAGCGCAGGGCCGGGGGGATCAACCACTTCCAGCTTCCCACCTTCAAGGGCGCAGGCAGGCCTACGGCGAAATACGGCGATGCCTCCACTGCCATGTTGATTCGAATGATGATTCAGGACGGCTCCAAAAACAAACACCTCGAAGCCCAGATATTCGGCGGGGCCTGCAACAGGAAGGTATCTTCCTGGGACGTAGGCCGGGAGAACATTCGAACCGCCCGCGGGGTGCTGGCGAAGCACGGGATCCGGGTGATCTCCGAAGATGTGGGCGGGGAGCGGGGCCGGAAAATTATCTTTGACTCGGTCAACAATGAGGTGGCTGTTCTGAAGGTGGAGCGTCTTCGAAAGGCGGACTGGCATCCCTATGAGGACGACCGCTGACACCGTTTCCATTCACACCCTTTTGTACCCTGGACAACCGGTTTCTTCCCCTGTCGCCTGCTGTCCCGTAAGGTTTCTTCCATCAAGCTTCAGTCCTCGTCGAGCCCGAATTGCCGGAACTATCGTGTCTTAGTGCCCGTGATGCCGGGGTGTCATTTTATTTTCTCTCGATTTCGATTACCCCCTGAGGCTGGAAGATTCGGCGGCCGGCGGCAACCCTCGTTATTGGGTTGGAGGGCCCCCGGGGCCTGTGAACCATGTCTGCCGGGGCTCTTGTGCACTGCCATGTGCAAAAAGGCATGGTAATTGCAGAGAACCCGTCAAGACAGAAAATCAGTAACACAGCACCGCCGAACAGTTAACAGTGGAGATACGAAATGAACAGGTCGCACGTCCTGTGGATCCCTCAAACCGGAAAGAAGAAGGTCAGGCACTTTTTTCTCAGTCCGGTATATCTGCGGATCCTGACCTTTGTCGTTCTGATCAGTATCGCGGCGGTCCCGGTCCTCGAATTCAGTATTCTGTCTCTGATGGAGAGGGTCGCCCGCCTGGAAGATACAAGAGCAAATCTGAGCGACGAAATCGCAAGGCTCGAGTATGTCAAGAGGGAGCTGGGCCGCATCACCGAAAAAGAAGAGCAGCTCAAGGAGTACTTCGGGCTGGCGCGTTTTCATTCGCTCAGACAGGCCGTCGGAGGGGCGAACGATTACAAGCAAAAAGGGGGTTCAGCTCCGGTGGACAAAGGCGGGGACGGGGCCCGGCTGGACGAGACCGCTCCTCTGGCACTGACTGATCTTCCGGGAAGACTGGAGATCATGGCGGGTAATTTCGAGACGTTTGGGGAGCTGATGATGCGCCAGGCCGAGTCCTGGGACGGTACACCCAGCGTCATCCCCGTGGACATAAACAACCCTGTGATCTCCTCCGGGTTCGGTTGGCGCAAGAATCCGTTTACGAACAAACGCGAATTTCATGCCGGTATCGATATCATAGGCCCCACAGGAACACCGGTGATCGCCCCGGCCTCGGGCGTGGTGCTCAATCACGGGCGCGACCGTTGGCTGGGCAACTATATCGTGATTCAACATACAGACGACATCAAGACCATTTACGGCCACCTGCACAAGGTTTCGGCCCGTAAAGGAGAAACGGTCAACCGGGGGGACGTTATAGGCCTTGTAGGAAACACCGGGCTTTCAACCAGCAGTCACCTTCACTACACCGTGGTCGAAGGAGGCCGGGCGGTAAACCCCATGCTGTACATACTTGATTTTTCAGGTTGATCCTTGAAGAGAAAACGCTCAGTTGCCTTTGCGGAGGACCTAGTGTTTCTCCGTGGGGCGCCGCTCCTCCTTTTCTGTTGGGCAGTGTTTTTCGGGAGCCTGCCGCCGATTATCGCCGAAGGCTCGCAGGCCGAGGTTTTGGCACTCGATCCGCAGGCGGTTTTCTGCTCATACTATTCCCTGAGCGGGGAGGACCCGGAAGACCTGGACATAGAGGAGCTTTACTGGAATCAGGAGAAGCCCACCTTTACAAGCTTCAAACCCGCCGAGATGTTCTCACACAAAAGCCTTGGTGATGCCCGCAGGGAATTGGAGAACCAAATCAGCCTGATCGGGCGGGACACTGTTTTTCGCTGGGAGCCTGAAGGGGCCCTTGTTCGAGCTACCGCGGGAGGCACCAGGTTTCGTTTTCACAGAGGTCCGGATGGCCTTCCCCAGGCCACTGAACTCATCCGGGCCGAGATCCCCGCCAGAGAATGGAAGCTGCTCGAGCGTGCCCTGCGGGATATTTCCTGGGCAGAGATTACCCAAAACGGTGAATCAACCATGACTGTCCTGCTCAAGCCGGCGGGCGCGGAAGAGCGATTGGAGAAAAGAAACATCGCCACGCACGACGTGGCCATACCAGTCCGCTTTGTCTTGTTCAGGCCCGTTTCCGTTGAGACCCTGGACGATGCGGGAAACCTCAGGGTTCACGAGCTTCAGTAACAGGCTGAAGGCGCGGTCAATCGCAAGTTATGTCAAAATGATGACGGGGCGGGCCCGCCGCCGGCCTTGCAGCAACGTCTGAGCCGGTCTTTTTTTGTGTGGTACAACTCTTGCTTTATTTCCGGCACTGAGGGTTGCGTCCAAGTTGAGGAGGGCGCAAAACAGTATGGAGGGTGAGGCATGTACAACGCAGTTATGGGGAGCCTGGACGGGGACCTGGAAAACGTCGCTTTCGGCGTGAGTCGTGTACGCAGGATTTTGAACCGGACGGACGCCAATATCGTCAACTCGGAGAACGGCACGGTTTTTCTGGAACTGGACGGAGACGTGTTCTCGGTGGAGAGGGGTTCGGAGCGGGACGTGAAGCCCTATTTCATAATACTGGATTCGTCGGAGGCCTTCAACGTCTCCGATTACAAGATGCTCTTTGAAGTCCGCGAGCTGCCCAACTCGCTGGTCATGGGTAAGGACATCGGCGGGCACGAGCACCTCTGCCGGTGGCACGGCCCCCCCGAAAATGGCGCCGCAAAAGACAAGGCATCCAATGAATTCCGCTTCGAGACGATAGAAGAGAAGCTGGAATCCGGGGACCTTTCGTCAGGGGAACTTGACGAGATCAAGAACATGGTCAAGAACATGCGGAACGGCCACTTCTTCGAGGAACTGACCAGCGAGTTTTCAAGCAAGATTAAGGAGATCGCCAAGGAGCTGATCGAGTTCAGAAGGGACATCAAGAAGCGGATAGAGCCCGGAATTGTTGAAATAGCCTCCAGGGATATTCCCGAGGCGAGCAATCAGCTCGAGGGGATCAACGGGTCCCTTGAGAAAAGCACCATGAAAATCATGGACATCAACGATGAACAGATGGAACTGGCAGGCACTCAGATGGAGCGCCTTAGGGCATACCTTTTGGAGTTCGGGTCAGGCGACTCCTCGAGCGCGCGGAAAGAGGCTGCATCGCTTGTGGAGGAGATCAGGAGTAATGTGGCGTGCCTGCCGGATGAGGCACGGCAGGTGATGGAGTTCATTATGCCGGGCCTGGAAACGGCCCGTGATCTGCTGTTGGACCTGGAAAACCCGGCTTCGATCCGCGAGGTCCTGTCAGAGCATGTACAGACCATCAACGAGCTTTGCAAAGACGTGGGTACGGCGGATGAATCCGTTTTGCGACTGAAGATGTTGTGTGAGGCCCTCGAAGGGATCCTTGATGCATGGGGCGAAGGCGCCGGCGCCGCTTCTTGTGGGCCGGACGAAGGAGGGCGCAAAGACCTCGACAAGATCCTTGAACAGCAGGTGGAAACCCTGAGGACTATAAAGGGCCTTTCATTGAGGATGCTGGAGCCGCTCAGCTTTCAGGATCTGGTGGGGCAGAGGATTCAGCGCATAATAAAGCTTGTGAAGTCCATGGAGATACGTATCGAGGACCTGATCATTTCTTTCGGCATCAAGCTTCAGAAACACAGGGAGGATCCCACCCGGACCTACGAGGAACTCAACATGGAGGTGGAGCAATACAAGAGTGAACTCAAGGGGCCCCAGAGTGATGGGGAGGGCCTTGAACAGGCGGATATCGACCAGCTCCTGGCAAGCCTCTAAGGGCGTGTCTGAATCACGGGGCTGATTTGCCGGCGGTTTTCCACAGGAGCGCCGGCGGGGTAATGCAGGCGGAACGGAACGAACCAAAGGAGGATGGACGGATGGCCATCGACACATCAATCAAGGTCCTGGTTGTGGATGACTTCGCCACCATGAGACGAATCGTCAAAGGCGTCCTGAAACAACTCGGTTTCAACAATATCGTGGAGGCCGAGGACGGGAGCGCCGCCATGGAAGTCCTGAAAAAGGAGAAGGTGGGGCTGATAGTTTCCGACTGGAACATGCCTAAGATGACGGGACTGGATCTCTTAAAGGCGGTAAAGGCTGACGATAACCTCAAGGAGACTCCATTCATCATGGTGACTGCCGAAGGACAGAAAGAAAATGTCATCGAGGCGGTCAAGGCCGGTGTGAGCAACTACATTGTCAAGCCGTTTACTCCGGAGACCTTCGGCGAAAAACTGGAAAAGGTCTTCAGTTGATTCTTGTACTCGGCGGTTACAGTGAACTTCCGGCGAAAAGATTCGATTGCCGGCCGGAAGCCGGAAAGCCATTGGGGGTGATTTGGACATGTCGGATCGTATAGAAGAAATCGGTAAGCGCCTGGATTCCATCGCCCTTGACGTGGTGACATTGGAGACCGGTGACATCCCGGGCCTGGGAAAGCTGATGAACGGGCTGGAAGGGCTCCAGGAAGAGGCAAAAGGCCTTGAAGACCCCAGGTTTTACGAGCTGGTTCAGGCTTCGTGCGGCTACCTGGAGAGACTGGTGCTGGCTGAGATATCCGACCTGGAGCCCCTGGAGGAGAGCGTTTCCGTGCTGCAGGCTTTTCAACGGGCCTTAATGAACGGTGAAGATCCTAGACAGGACTCTGAAGTATTGCTTCAAAGGCTTGGAGGAGTCGGGGCCGCAGGCCGGGATGAAGCTGCAGAACCCTGCCTCGATGAGGTTGATGAGAGGACGGAGGCCGCGGCGGAGGAGGTTTCTGAAAGGCCCGTAAAGGCGGAGCCTGTGGTTAACGCGGGCGAACTGCCGGCCGAGGACAGGCAGATTCTTCAGGATTTCGTGGTGGAGTCAAAGGAGAACCTCGACACCATCGAGGTCAACCTGATCAATTTGGAGCAGGACCCCGGGGATCTCGAGACACTCAATTCGATTTTCCGGCCATTCCACACCATAAAGGGTGTGAGCGGTTTCCTGAACCTTCATGACATAAATAAGCTCTCCCACAGCGCTGAAAACCTTCTGGACAAGGCCAGGAACGGCGACCTCAAGGTGGGTGAAGCCGTAATCGACGTGGTGCTGGAGTCCGTGGACACCCTGAAGAGGATGATCGACGGGGTTCAGGAGGGCCTTGATAATAACGGGCCCCTGACTTCCACTGTGGACATCAAACCCCTGGTTGCAAAAATCGAGGACGTGAACCAGGAGCATGATAAGTATGGGGACGGCAGGGTCGGGGAGATCCTCCTTAAGAAGGGCGCCATCACAGAGAAAGACCTCGAGACGGTGCTGGAGAAGCAGAAAGGCCAACCGGATCGAAGGTTCGGTGAGCTTCTCATGGAGGAGAAAAAGGCCGGGTCCAAGGATGTCATATCGGCTCTCAGGGATCAGAAGCGCCACGGCAAGGCCCACGTGGACTTGCAGGTAAAGGTGGATACCAACAAACTGGACAATATGGTGGACCTCACCGGCGAGCTGGTCATCGCCCAGTCCATGCTCAGGCAGAACCCGTACATAACAGCCAGCAACGACCAGAAGCTCTACCACAACCTGGGGCAGTTGAACCAGATAACTTCCGGTCTCCAGCGCATCGCCATGTCCATGCGCATGGTGCCCATCAAAAGCACCTTTCAGAAAATGGTCCGCCTGGTCCGTGATCTGGCCAAGAACTCCGGTAAAGAGGTGGGGCTCGAAATGTCCGGAGAGGATACGGAAATCGACAGGAACGTGGTGGACGAGCTGTACGAGCCCATGGTGCACATGATTCGAAACGCCGTGGACCATGGGCTGGAATCGCCCGACGAACGAGAGGCCTCGGGTAAGGACCGCCGCGGAGTGATTCGCCTGCGAGCGTTTCACCGCGGCGGGAGCATCGTGATCGAGATCGAGGACGACGGGCGTGGGTTGAACCGGGACGCCATCCTTGCCAAGGCTGTTTCCAGGGAGTTGATCCCCGAAGACCACAAGCTCACGGAAGCCGAGATCAACAACCTGATCTTTCACCCCGGCTTTTCCACGGCCAAGCAGGTCACGGATATCTCCGGAAGAGGGGTGGGCATGGACGTGGTGAAGAAGTCCATCGAGAAGTTGAGGGGTCGCGTGGAGATCAACACCAGGCCCGGCGAGGGATCCACGTTCGTGATCAGCCTGCCTCTCACCCTCGCGATAATCGAGGGGATGCTGGTGCGTGTGGGCACGGAGCGTTACATAATCCCCGCTTTGGCCATTCTGGAATCCTTCCGTCCCTCAAGGGAGCAATACTCCACAGTGGAAGGGAAGGGGGAACTCATCCGGACCCGCGGGAGCCTTGTTCCCCTTGTTCGGCTGCATAGCATTTTCAAGATCCAATGCGATTTCGATACGCCCTGGGAGGGCCTCGTGGTTGCCGTGGAGCACGAGGACAAGAAGATGTGCCTCCTGCTGGACGAACTGCTGGGAAAAGAGGAAGTGGTGATCAAGAGCCTGGGCGGCGGGCTCAGGAACCTGAAGGGCATTGCCGGCGGAGCTATACTCGGAGACGGTAGGGTGGGCCTGATTCTGGACATGTCGGGGATTTTTGAAGTGGCCCAGGGAAACGGAATTTAAAATGGGATTGATGCCGTGAATATCATCGTGGGTGTTGCAGACATGAAGGTCAGTAACGACCCGGCAGCGGTTCTTGTCACCTACTCTTTAGGGTCATGTATCGGTGTTGCATTGTATGACCCCGTTGTCCGGGTTGGGGGTGTTCTTCACTTCATGCTTCCGGACTCCTCGCTGGATCCGGCAAAGGCCAGGACAAAGCCTTACATGTTCGCAGATACGGGCGTTGCGCCCCTTTTCAGGGCTGCATACGAGCTGGGTGCAAAGAAACAGCGTATGCGGGTCATCGTGGCTGGAGGCGCTCAAATCCTTGACCAGCAGGGCTTTTTCAATATCGGAAAAAGGAACTACATGGCCCTCAGGAAGATTTTCTGGAAGAACAAGGTCATGGTGAGTCACGAGGAGGTGGGAGGAAACGTAAACCGGACCGTCAAGCTTGCAGTCAAGGACGGGGCCTGCCGGCTGAAGGTGTCCGGCGTAGGGGAGTTCCAGGTATGAACAAGGATATCGGTACCATCGTGGCCGGCATCGACAGCCTCAAGCCCATTCCCCAGGTCGCCAATAAGGTCATGTCCATTGTGAAGGATCCTCAAAGCTCCATGGGGATGCTGTCGGAGATAATCCAGTACGACCAGGTATTGACCGCGAACCTTCTCAAGGCTGCAAACTCGGCCTATTTCGGGCTCAGCAAAAAGGTGGAGTCCCTGCACCAGGCCATTGTCTACCTGGGCATGGACAAGGTGGCTGATCTCGTGCTGCTGGGCGCAGGAAGCACAAACTACTCCCATGCCCAGGAGGGATATGGGCTGGAGAGCGGCGAACTGTGGAGGTATTCCGTGTCCTCCGCCCTCATCGCACGGGAACTGGCCGAGAAGAAGGATATGGAGGACGCCCATGTGGTGTTTACCGCGGCCCTTCTCAAGGATATCGGCAAGGTGGTGCTGAGCCAGCACGTGGCGGAGTCGTTTGAAAAGATAAACTTCCTCGTGTTGGAGCATGGATTCAGCTTCCGCGAGGCGGAAAAAGCGGTCCTGGGCATAGACCACGCTGAACTTGGGGCTATGATAGCCGAGAAGTGGAGGTTCAGCGAAAAGATGATCGATATCATTCGTAATCATCACATGCCCATGGAAGCCCTGTACAAGGAGGCGGCGGCGGCGGTGTATGTGGCCGACACACTTTGCATGACCATGGGGATCGGTGTGGGTTCGGACGGGCTGGCCTACCGGTTTCACAAGGATGTAATGGCGTTTCTGGGGTTGACCGACCTTGACTACCAGGAGGTCATAGCGGGATTCGGTGAGAAAATTTCCCAGGTGGACGAACTAATCCAGTCGACCTGATCGCACGACGGCTTGCGGATTTGAAAGCACAGAAGCATAGGGGTTGAAGACATGGCCTACAACATCCTGATCGTAGACGACTCGATTCCCATGAGGGCGGTCCTGAAGAAGACCATAACGGCTTCCGGTTTCAATGTGGGCCAGGTTTTCGAGGCCTCGAACGGCAAAGAGGCCCTGGAAATAATGAGGCGTGAGTGGATGGACCTTGTTGTTTCCGACTACAACATGCCGGAAATGAACGGGCTGGAGATGCTCGCGGAGATGAAAAAGGACGAGGTCCTGAGGACCGTGCCGGTGGTCATGGTCACAACGGAAGGGAGCCGTGAGCGGATAGATTTGTTTATGAAAATGGGCGTCACCGAATATGTAAAGAAGCCGTTTACGCCCGAGGAGGTACGATCCAAGCTGGATCGCATTATGGGAGAGGATGAAGATGGACAGGGACCTGTTGATGAAGACGATGAAGGACTCGATTTCTGAGGTCCTGGAAAAGATGTTCTTTCTGCCCTTGGACGTCTCCGACTCAGTCGGCTGGTCCGACCTGTGGGAAGACCCTGCGGCCGTAGATCCCATAGCCGTGAAGCTGGCTTTCAGCGGGCCCTTTTCCGGTCATTTCATGTTCCTTATTCCCAGGGGACTGGGAACGGGTTTGACTGCGGACTTCATGGGGATAGAGAAAAATGCGGTTCCGCCCGAGCATGTGGAGCAGACCGCCAAGGAGATCCTGAACATGGTCGCAGGCACTGCATTCAGCGACCTGGACGAGCAGGCGGTTTTTCAGCTCGGCATCCCGGAGATCGTCTCTGCTCAGACGGCCCTTGAGCCGTCAAAAACCCGGCAAAGAGAGTTGTTTCTGGGCGTGGACACCCTGAAAGGCCGGATGGGGCTGTTATTGGTGAACAATTGACTCTGAATCCCCGCTGAATGGAGGTTTACGGCGAGGGGACCCGGTGTCTTTGCAACACCGGTTTGGAAATGCAGAATCGGAGGCTTATGCAGGCCCCATGAAAACCAAAATCAGCGTGCTGGTGGTGGATGACTCGGCCATAGTGCGAAAAGTCCTTTCAGAAGAGCTCTCCCGTGAGCGTGGAATAGAGGTTGTGGGGACCGCGCCCGATCCCTATGTCGCTCGAGACAAGATAGTCCGTCTAAAGCCTGATGTAATAACCCTCGATATCGAGATGCCTCGAATGGACGGGCTGACCTTCCTGAAAAAGCTCATGAAGTATCACCCGCTTCCGGTCATTATTGTGAGTTCGCTCACAAAAAAGGGCGGCAAGCTGGCCATGGAGGCCCTTTCCCTGGGTGCGCTGGAGGTGATCAGCAAGCCTTCGGCCTCATACTCCGTGGGCGACATGAGCGTCCAGCTCGCCGACAAGATTAGAGCCGTGGCCAATGTCAACATGAAGGCCAAGATAGAGGCCGCCCGGAACCAGACAGCTGCCCCGGAGAAAGCCTCGGCCGGCAAGGCCCTGAGCGCCACCACCAACAAGATCCTTGCCATCGGGGCCTCCACAGGCGGCACCGAGGCCATCAAGACAGTGCTCATGGGCATGCCTCCCAATTCGCCGGGAATCATCGTGGTGCAGCATATGCCGGCCAAGTTCACCACCTCGTTCGCGGAGCGGCTGGACTCGCTGTGCTCCATTCACGTAAAGGAGGCCCAGGACGGTGATTCAGTGGTCAACGGGCAGGCCCTGATTGCACCGGGCAACTTTCACATGCTGCTCAGACGCAGCGGCGCACGCTACTATGTGCAGATCAAGAACGGGCCGATGGTTCACCATCAGAGGCCCTCGGTGGACGTCCTCTTCAAGTCGGTGGCCGATTACGCGGGTGGCAACGCCGTGGGAGTAATACTGACTGGCATGGGGTCGGACGGCGCCGACGGACTTCTGCAGATGCGACAGGCAGGGGCCCGGACGATTGCGCAGGATGAGCGGACCTGCGTGGTTTTCGGCATGCCGAAGGAGGCCATAAAGCGGGAGGCCGCGGAGAAGGTGGCTGCACTGCCGGATGTGGCGGGCGCGGCGCTGCGCATGCTGGAGGATTGAGAGCCCATAAGGAACCGCTTTCCGTGCGGAGGAAGAATCTTCCACTCTCCTGGTACCGGCCTGCTATCCGCTGTCACAGGTTATGCCGCTCAAAAACACCCAACGCCATAAAGACTCTTTCCAGTCAACAATAAAATATAACAATATCGACCTGTTACATCGAGCCGTCCCTGAGCTGTGATGCCTGGCCTCACTTTTCCGGTTTCTGGCAATCATTTTGCATCCACAAAAGATAACCTTGAGGGCCTCGTAAAAAGTCCCTCGGGCGTCATTCCGGCGAAGGCCGGAATCCAGAAG
>CAYVDE010000105.1:0-11118 GCA_964450535.1 uncultured Desulfobacterales bacterium | reverse complement strand
TTCGCCAACAATAAAACAAAGACACCGAATTTCGGAGGACAGAGGTCCATGGCTCTCGAGGCTTTGCCTTCTAGGCTGATATGATGCTTAATGGCCGGTAGACAAGGCCTCGTGGCGGAGGGGGCGGAGGAAGACCCCGGCCCTCATAGCCTGACCGGGCTTTCATACGCGGGGATGGTAAGGGATTGCCATGTGCGTCATAAAAAGACCCTCGGGCGTCATTCCGGCAAAGGCCGAAATCCAGAAGTTACTGATTTAACTGGACCCCGTTTTTCAACGGGATGACGAAGCAGGTCGTTTTCGGGCTTTTTGCGACGCCGGGACTAATTGATTAGACCGGCCGGTCCCAGAATGAGATTGGGAAATAATATGCAGATTAATAAACCGAACAAAATAATAACAAGGTAAGGCATTATGCTATGATAAATGTCGTAAGTTGTTAATTTATCACCGGCGATTCCCTTCATATAGAATAGAGCGTAGCCGAAAGGCGGTGTCAAGAAAGAAGTCTGAAGACAAACTGCAATACATACCACAAACCATAATGGATCAAAACCCAATTCCGTTGCGATAGGGAGAAATATAGGAAATGTTATGTATACTATACCAATCCAATCAATAAATATGCCCAGCAAAAATACCACAAACATCATGGCTGCAAATACGCCCCATTTGCCAAGACCCATACCCATAATAAAAGACGAGAGCACTTTTCCACCCCCTATCCCCATGAATACGCCTGTAAAACATGTGGCGCCCACGAGAATGATCATGACCATGGACACGGTCCTGGCGGTTGACAAAGTGGTCTCCTTGAGCATTTTCCAACTGAATTTCCCGTAAAAGATCGTCAAGATCAATGACAGGAAGGCCCCCAGGGCGGATGCCTCCGTGGGGGTCGCAATACCTGTGAAGATGGAACCCAGAACTCCCGCAATAAGAAAAAGGGGTGGCGCAAAGGACACAAGGGCCATCCGGAGCCGCTTTTTCACGGGTACGAGTCGTCTTTCTTCCAGAGTCAACGGAGGACCCAACTCGGGCCGAAATCCGCAGAGCACCAGAATGTAGAGCAGGTATAACGAGGCAAGAACCAGGCCCGGCATCACGCTGCCCACAAAGAGTTTTCCTACGGAAAGGCCCGACATATCGGCCATGATGATGAGCATGATGCTGGGAGGGATGAGAATGCCCAGGGATCCTCCCGCACAAATCAGACCTGCAGACATCCGTTTGTCGTAGCCGTATTTCAGCATCAATGGGAAAGCCAGCAGCCCCATGGATACCACAGAGGCCCCGATAACACCGGCACAGGCCGCAAAGACCGTGCATACCATCACGACGGTCATTGCAAGACCGCCCCGCAGAGGTCCCAGAAGGTAGCGCAGAGAACTGAAAAGACCTTCGGCAACACCTGACCGCATCAACAGGTTGGCCATGAGAATAAACATTGGAACAGCTACGAGAATAAAATTGTCAAGCAGTCCGATGATACGGTTGCCGAAGATTATGAAGCTCAATGGACCCCACGAAAGATACCCGAAAATAACCGCCAGTCCTCCCAGGACAAATGCCAGTGGATGCCCGAGCAATAGGCCGATAATCAGGCCTGTAAACATAAGGAAAGTCACTATAACCGGATCCATCTCAATCATGTGATGTCTCCTCGTCGCCAGGAGAGAGCAAGCACTTCAGAAACTCGGACACACCTTGGATTATCAAAAGCAAAGCAGTGAGCGGCGTGATGGTCTTTATGATTGGGTAAATCAGGGGGAGCCCGATTGCGGTGCGTTCCCAGTAGCCCCAGGATGAGATGGAGGATTTAGCGCCGATGTATAAAAGAACGATCGTAAAAGGAAAGAAGAAGATCGAGTAGGTTAGAAGACGCAAAACCATCTGGGCCTTTGGTGAAAGGAATACGTAAATAATGTCGACTGCAACATGCGCTTGGTGCCTGAGTGCGTAGCCTGCCAGAAGCATAAAATGCATAGCATAAAATACATTGATTACATCGTAGGACCATATATGGGGCGCATTAAAAACCCGCCTTGTTATGACCTCAAAAACACAAAGGCCCATAACGATCCAGATGGACCAGGCGACTATGCGCCCGGTCCATTCATTGATGCCGTCGAAGGTGCGTACAATTCTTTCAGCCAGCATGGTTTTTTCTCCGAATCAGAACCCTCAGGGAATCTGAGGATAGCGCTTCAAGGCTGTGCCGGAACTGAACCTCCCTTCGAATTTGCGCACCGCATCGTATCGCTTGACGTGATCCACTATGGATTTGGCAATTTTGGCATAGTCGGGATTACGCGCCGCTTCCTGCTCCATGAACTCAATGCTCAGGGCTTCAAGTCTTTCCTGGACTTCCGCATCAAGCTCCACTTCTTCGATACCCGCGGCCTTGAAGTTTTCCAGGGCCGAGATGGCGTCGCGGTTTGCTTTGGCGTAGGCCCAGATCATGTTGGCCTTGGTCGCCTGTTCAACAATAGCCTGCAAATCAGGGGGCAGTTTGTTCCATGCATCCATGTTGATCATCAGATCGGAGATAGTGCCCACTTGGTGCCAACCCGCCGGAATCATCCAATACTTGGTTATCTCTTGGAACTTCAGACCCCAGTCAGTGGAAGGCACACCGTACTCGGCCCCATCAATGGTGCCGAGCTTGAGGCCCATGTAGATCTCACCGCCGGGGATCCTGACGGGGTTTGCTCCGAGCTGTTCAAGGACCCAGATGGTCTGCAGTACGCCCGTTCTCAGTTTCAGGCCCTTGAAATCATCGAGCGACCTGACCGGTTTGTTGGTACGAAAGCCTGATTCCGGACCTGTTACCGCCATTGGAAAAAATTTGATATTGTATTTTGCATACAGCTCCTGGCCTAGTTCCAATCCTCCGCCTTCATAGAGCCAGGTGATCCAGTCGGCGGGATGCATCATGAAGCCTAGAGAGCAAAAGAGATCAAACGCGGTATTCTTGCCGGTCCAATAAGTCGGCCAAGCCGCTCCAGCCTGGATCGCGCCGGTTCTGACCGCATCAAAGACCTCAAATGCCGGAATGAGTTCCCCCGCCGGATGAATGGATATTTCCAGCCGCCCTCCGCTCATTTTGTTGATGGTTTCGGCAAGGTTTACGTCAGCTTCGTGATAGGGTGTCAATGCCGGAGTACGCCCTGTTGCATAACGCCACTTGATGCTCTGGGCCGCGGCGGTCTGAAAATGAAAAGTGACCATTGCCAGGGCCATTAGTACCATGACACAAATGAATGCCTGTCTTTTCATTTCTCTACCTCCTCTAGGCTGTTGGTTGATAATGGACGCTGATTCACCTGCTTAACCGATGCCCATTCACGCCGGCGTGCAAGCGCGGGCGTAAACGACAAATATGAAGCGACTGAGAATCTCTTGGAGAAAGTTCAAGGGCTGATTGTTTAAAATGGTCGATGCCAGTTTTATGCCATTGGAAGGCGGGTCGATAGGGTGGCCGAATATGACCCTGACCCGGAGATGCCTGAAAGTATATTCATTTAGAAAATGTTAGGAAGATCAAGAGGAAGGAACTTCGCGCCGACTAATTGAGCACGGCTTCGGGGGAAAAAGCCATCGCTCAACAGGGGGGAAAAGCGTCTCAATATGTAGACAGTGGGGCTTAACGTGAAGCTGATTCCCGTCGGTCAAGGTCTTGAGTTTCGCTAAGTCGGATATTGTATTTCTTCATCTTCTTGTAAAGCAGGGAGCGGTGGATTCCCAGCAGCCTTGCGGCGGCGGACTTCTTGTACCCCGAGGACTTCAGGGCGAAAAGGATGGCTTCCTGTTCCGCTTTGCCCTGCACATTTTTCAGGAGCGGGCGAGTGGTGCCTGGGGGCTCCTGCCTATTGAAAAGGTATGGGGGGAGATCACAAATATGTATTACAGAGCCCTCCAGGGAATAAGCAACCCTTTCAAGGACATTGGAAAGCTCGCGGACATTTCCCGGCCACGCGTGGTTCTTCAGGCCCTCCTCAGCATCGGGATCTATCTCCAGATGCTTCAACCCGCAGTCAAGGCAAATACGGCTGAGCATATGGCGGGCGATGGGAAGGATATCTTCCTTTCGCTCCCTCAAGGGAGGGATATGAATAGTTATGACATTGAGCCTGTAGAAGAGGTCTTTGCGGAAACGGTTTTCTTCCAACATGTTTTCCAGGTTGTGGTTTGTCGCTGCCAGAAGACGAAAATCGGATTTAATGACTTTTATGCTTCCGACCTTTTCTATTTCTTTTTCCTCCAAGACCCTCAAGAGCTTCGGTTGCATTTCCAGGGGCATGTCTCCGATTTCATCAAGGAAAAGAGAACCATGGTGGGCCAGTTCGATTTTGCCTGTCTTGCCTGTGCTTTTCGCCCCAGTAAAAGCACCTCTTTCATACCCGAAAAGTTCAGACTCAAAGAGGTCTCTTGGAATAGCTGCACAATTCACCTTTACAAATGGAAAGTTCTTTCTGGGGCTGGCGTGATGAACAGCCTGAGCGACTAATTCCTTTCCGGTACCTGACTCACCTGTAATAACAACCGGTAGGTTGGTTGCCGCTGCTTTCTCGGCCTGCTTCTTGACATCATTAATGGCCTCGCTGACACCTACAATACTATCCATTGTGTACCTGGTGGACCGCAACGACATTATTTCATCTTCATAGAGACGCAGTTTTGATTCCAAATAGGCCACTTTCTCTCCCAGCTTGCTGGCGGTGCTGGCGCTGTCAAAAAGAACGAGCCCTAAGACTGCAACGACCTTGCCCTTTTCCTTGATAGGCACCCTATGAACCAGAAACGCCCTGTCTTTGAATCTATGGGGGTAGTTGACCTCTGTTAGCCCTGACTTTGCGACAACATGGAGACGGGAGTTGACGCCCAGTTCTGATGCATGTTTGCCGATTTCACAGGCCGGGTCTATGTCCAGAAACCTGCAATACGTATCGTTCATATAAACAATGTATCCTTCATGGTCGGAAACGATAACTCCAACCTGAGCGTTATCCATCAGACTCTTGAAAAAGCCTTTTTTCTTGAGCAGGGTTTGAGCTCTGATGGAAGGATCCTTGGTTTCGACCATGACTACCCTCCGTCTCAAGGCGGGGACACGTATCATTTTTGAGACAGGTTAGCCTTCTTTTTTTGTGAAAGCAACAGCAATGTTTCACATACCTGCACGCTGTTTTTTCTTGTAATCAACGTTTGCTTCGTTGTTCATCAGACATTTTTTCTGCCTCAAAGAGTACAAAGAGCGGACAGGAACGGGGTGTAACCGTATTAGCGGGGCAATGCGCAAAAACCAGGTGTTTCGTGCTGTGCCATAATTGGCATTGATTTCGCAAAACGGTGAAAAGACAAAGACGGCATGTGGACGCCCGTCAGTGTGAAAGTCGGCATACTCGCCATCAAACACAAGTAATGTATGACCGCATGATATGCGGTCACTCGCGGATGATAATCTATGCGTTCACGGACCCTAAGCACAAAGACCCGCAGCCCCTGACCGGTGATGATAAGGAGCACGTCATCACGTCATCCTCCTTGATCGACATCCATTTCACTGCAACAACAGAAAAGGAGCACCAATGAATATCGGATCCCTCTTTGCCTGGCATGCCCGGTACAGACCTAACCACATGGCGGTGGTCCATGAGGGAAAGCGATGGTCACACCTGGAGTTTAACAATCAAATAAATCGGTTGGCCAATGCTATGCGCTCCATGGGCATACGCAAGGGCGACAAAGTCGCAACCTTGCTGCCCAACTGCATGGAACTCTTGGAGACCTTCTGGGCCTGCTCGAAAATCGGTGCCGTGGTGGTTCCCTTGAGCAATCTCCTCATGGCCAGGGGAATAGCCAACCTGGTAAAGGACTCTGACTCGGTCATGGTCATCACCAACAGCGGCTTCGTGAAAACCCTGGAGTCGATAAAACATGAGTTGAGCTCTGTTCCGGGTGACCGTTACCTCCTGATTGATGGTGAGGAACCTGGATATCAGGATTACCACCGGCTGAAGGCGAGTTCAAGCGAACAAGAACCCAAGGTGGAAGTGAACCCGGATGACCCATTCAACATCATGTACAGCAGCGGGACCACAGGTCTTCCAAAAGGAATCGTTCACACGCACAGGATTCGGGCCGCCTACGCCACGTCTTTTGCCGCATCCTTCAGAATGACCCCGGAGAGCGTCACCATGCATGCTGGTGCAATAGTGTTCAACGGCGCCTTTGTGGACCTTATGCCAACGATGTTTTTAGGAGCCACCTATATCCTTCTGCCCCAGTTCGTTGCGGAGTCATATATTGAGACCATTGCGCTGGAAAGAGTAACCCATGTCATGTTGGTTCCCGCCCAGATCATCGCCATTTTGAATGCGCCCAATTTTGAACCCAAGAAGCTAAAATCCCTTGAAATGGTTCTTTCCCTGGGCGCACCTCTGTTGCTCGAGCACAAGGAGCGCCTGAACAGGGCCCTTCCGGGGAGGTTTTATGAACTCTATGGGTTGACGGAAGGATTCATCACCATCCTGGACAAGTATGATTTCCCTGCCAAGCCCGCCTCCGTGGGGGTGCCTCCACAGTTCTTTGATATGAAGATCGTGGATGAAAAGGGCCTTGAGGTTCCCACGGGAGAAGTGGGGGAGATATGCGGGAAGGGCCCGATTCTGATGCCGGGCTACTACAAACGCCCTGACCTTACCGAGGCCGCCGTCATTGACGGATGGCTGCATTCAGGGGACATGGGATACGTTGACGAGGACGGCTTTCTGTATCTGGTGGACAGGAAAAAAGACATGATAATCTCAGGCGGCGTGAATGTGTTCCCAAAGGACATCGAGGAGATTGCGGTACAGCACCCGGAGGTACGGGAGGTTGCTGTATTCGGTATCCCGGATGAGAAATGGGGTGAAACCCCCCTTGCCGCCGTAGTCCTCAATAAACCGGGAGCAATCAGCGCCGAAGATCTAAAGGAATGGATCAATGAAAGGGTCGGCGCCAAGTTCCAACGTGTTTCACAAGTGGTCATAAAGGATGATTTTCCCCGCAACGTGGCCGGCAAGACCCTGAAGCGTGAAATGCGGGAAGAATACCGGGAGCAGCAAAGTGAACAACAAAAGAAGACTAGGTAGAGGTGTCGCCCTTGTTGGGGCCGGGATGTCGAAGTTTGCCATGTTCAAAGACAAGGACTCCAAAGACCTCTTTTCAGAAGCCTATCTGGAGATGCTGAATTCCGTGGATAAGGGAGTGGATCCGGCTGATATAGACGCCCTTTATCTGGGAAACTTCACAAACGACTTTTTTGCACGGCAGTCCCACTGGGGTCCGATTATTTCCGACATTATCGGCCATGCCCCCAAGCCTGCCACCAGGACGGAGGGCGCCTGCGCCTCGAGTGCACTTGCCTTCAGAGAAGGTGTATTCGCCATAGCGTCAGGTTTCTACGACATGGTGTTGGTGGGCGGCGTGGAGGACATGTCCAAGCGGACAACCGAAGAGGTGGCCGAAGGGCTTGCCCTTGGCACAGTGCCTTACGAGGGCCGGGTGGGGTTTACGTTCCCGGGCGTTTTCGGGGCCGTGGCCACTGCGTATTTTGCAAAATACGGGGCTGATCGGGAAAGCCTTATGAATGTGACTATAAAAAGCCACAATAACGCCCCGCTGAATCCCAAGGCCCAGTTCCCCCTGACCATCAGGGACATGATGGATGCCAAAGCGGAAAGTCTCAAGAAAAGAGGTATGGCGCCGCCACAATGGAACGACGAGAAGGATTTCTTAAGAGACCCCAAAGCCAACCCTGCCGTGGCCTGGCCCATTCACCTGTTTGACTGCTGCCCCATCAGCGACGGAGCCAGCTGTGTTCTTCTGGTGGCTGAAGAAATCGCCGGCAACTTCACGGACGATCCGGTGCATGTTAGGGGCATCGGCCAGGGAAGCGGCAGGGGTTTTCACGCGAGCGAGGACATGACGTTCTTTGAGGCCACGAGATACGCGGCGCAGGAGGCCTATGGCATGTCCGGTCTCAAACCGGAAGATGTTCAGTTCTCGGAGGTCCACGACTGTTTTTCCATCGCTGAAATACTCCACATCGAAGACCTGGGGTTCTTCAAGCCGGGTGAAGGACACAAGGCCATCGAAGAAGGCGCTACGAGACTCAATGGACCCAAGCCCATAAACACCTCCGGCGGCTTGAAGTGCAAGGGCCATCCTGTCGGTGCCACAGGAGTCTCTCAGATCTATGAAGTGTGGACTCAACTCAGGGGCAAAGCAGGTAAGAGACAGGTCCCCATAAAGGACTTGAGCATAGGCGGTGCTCACAACCTGGGCGGCACAGGCGGTACCTGCACATTCACGATTCTTGAAAGGAGATAGGGCCATGACGCCTGATCAGAGACCTTTCAGTGATACATCCTACAACCTCTTTCTCAACGAAGAAAAACTCATGGGATCGCGGTGTAAAGGATGTGGAGTGCATTTTGTGCCTCCCAGGCCCATATGCGTAAAGTGCCACAAGGCCGATATGGAGTGGAAAGAGATGAGCGGAAAAGGAAAGCTGGCTGCATTCACCTGCATAACGGTTGCTCCTCCTTTCATGATAGCCCAGGGATACAACCGCAACAACCCTTATTGCGTGGGTGTGGTGGAACTGGACGAAGGCGGCCACGTGGATGCCCGCATCGAGGGTGTGGACATGAACCATCCGGAGAACATAAAAATCGGCACGCCTATGAAGGTGCTTTTCCTGCACAGGAACGACAGTGAAAAAGGAGAGACCTACCTGGCGTTTGAGCCGTCCATGGGGGACTGAAGGAGTGCGGCATGCGGCTTAAAGACAGGGTTTGCCTCATTACCGGAGGTGCCGCCGGCATTGGCAAGGCAACTGCGGAGGCTTTTGCCGAAGAAGGAGCCAAGGTTGTGATCGCCGATGTGGATGCCGAGGCCGGGCCGGGGACCGTTGAGGGACTCGGGCCTGATTCACGCTTTTATCGAGTTGATGTCACAGACAGGGGAGGCGTCCGTGATTGGATCGATGAAGTGGTCGATGCCTACGGTGGGGTTGATGTCCTTGTCAACAATGCGGGCATTCTGAGAGACGGCCTTTTGGTAAAAATGAGAGATGGAGACCTGCTAAGGCAAATGCCCGAGGAGGACTTTGATCTGGTGGTGTCCGTCAATCTGAAGGGGGTCTTTAACTGCACACAGGCCGTGGCTCCGTTCATGATCCGGCAAAATCGCGGGGTCATACTCAATGCCGCGTCCATCGTGGGGATGGACGGTAATCTGGGTCAGACCAATTACATCGCAACCAAGGCGGGAGTGATAGGAATGACCAAGGTCTGGTCACGTGAATTGGGTCGCTACAATATCAGAGTCAATGCCGTGGCACCTGGGTTTACCGCAACTGAGATACTGAGCTCCATGCCCGGGGATATCTTAAAGGCCATGGAAGATCGCACACCTCTGGGGAGGCTGGGGAGGCCCCGGGAAATCGCCCATGCCTATGTGTTTCTGGCATCCGATGAAGCGAGTTTTATCACGGGGGCGGTGTTGCGTGTGGACGGAGGCATGGTTGTTGGGACTTGATGCAGGGTCTAACCATCAGAGCAGACACTTGCCGGAAGCCATATCATACGGTTGATCTCTTTGGTCTTTTCTTGAGTTTTTCAGTACTAAGTTGTCATTTTATTTTCCTACCGGCATTCGCTTAATAGAGTGAGGGTCACTTCAAACTAAAAGAAGGTTAAATCAGGGTGAGGGTTTTTGAATCATTTGGAACATTCCTACTCAAAGGAGGTTTGTGATGAAGATTTCTAAGATCGTTCTGTCTCTTGTGGTGATTGCCTTTGCAATGTCAATGGGATTTGCCTTTAAATGTGAGGCCGCGCTTAGAATCGCTCTTATTTCTCCAATGGGTGAAGCTGGGGAGGCCTTAAGAAACGCTACGGAAATGGCCGTGGAAGAAATAAATGAGGCCGGGGGTATACTGAACAACAAGATCAGGATCTACCATGTGACTGAAGGCTCAGATGTGAACAAGTATCAGGCGGACCTGACACAAACAATCGAGCGTGACAGATGTAATATCCTGGTCGGCGGGTTTTCTTCGGGGGCGGTGTTGCCTGCGATGGAGGTCATGAAGGCCAAAAAGGTGCTCTGGCTTGGTACTGGAGGCGCCCATCCCCAGGTGGTGAAAAACGTCGCTGAAGATCCTGGAATGCGATATTACTTCCGTGTCGGATATCTTGACTCGAATCAACAGGGAAAGGCACTTGTAGACACTGCACTCGGCATTTTGAAACCCAACGGTTTGACAAAAGTCGCATTCATCAGGCTCAACCATCCCTACTCCCTTGAAATCATCAAACCTGCAAGAGAGGCATTGAGCCATGCGGGATTCGAGGTAGTGATCGAGGATGAGGCTGTGAAAATAAATGCCGACGATTTTTCAGCCTTTCTTGATGCTTGTCAGTCAAAAGGTGTGCAGGCTATCGTAGCGTCTTTCCTTCTTGGCGAGACGGTTAACTTTGTCAAACAATTTGCCGCTAAAGGTCTCAATAAGAAAATAGCCTTTATAGGCGCTCTTGGTTTGATGCTCAAAGACGAGTTTCCCGAACAAGTTGGAGGCCCTGAGATTGCCGCCTATACCGGTACGATTTCGCCACAGGTGGGGCCTGTTGATATGACCGGTGACGGGGCGGCCATCAAGTTTTCCGATGCCTATAAGGCGCAGTACGGAAAATCTCCATTCTTTATCGCCTATCCGGGATATGACGCATTCAAGATTCTTGAAGCCGCCGCCACAAGGGCCGGAAGCCTGAATGTTGATAAGATAATCGATGTTATGGAATCGGACGACTTCGAATACAGCGGTGCCATTCGATACAAATGGAAAAAGGACAACCACGACCTCTATGTAGGTGAGTTTGAGGGAAAGCGCTACGCCGAATCTCCCTTTTTTCAGTGGTATCCGGATGGTCGAAGATGGTGCGTGTTTCCCGAGCACCTGAAACAGAAACCATTCTTGCTCCCAGGACAAACGCCTTAGACAGAAAGACCGATGATTATACCACATTGAAGACAGAGGTATAGAGGTGTGGACTGAACGGAGTGCCG
>CAYVDE010000104.1:0-11245 GCA_964450535.1 uncultured Desulfobacterales bacterium | reverse complement strand
TTCCTGCGTTCCTCGACGATGGACCTGGTGAATTTGGCTTGTGCGACACCGTCTTTAATCGCCTGGTTTTCCGGGTTTTTCCCGGAGAGATCTTCCAAAAAGGCCACTATGGCATCATAGTCATCGCGGGTCCACACCACTATGTCCACCTTGAAAGATCCGCTCATTCCGTAATAAGAGGCAGAATTCCAGGGCTTTCCGTCCGGTTTCAACTCGCCCCAACGGTATCCCAGGTGAAGATAACCGTTATTCAAAGCGTATCTCAGCGTCGCAGACTTTCCGAAGGCCAAGGGAGTGATATAGTTGCCTTCTCCCTCGCGCATAACCAGGGGCCAGGCCATAAGCGGGGTCAAAACCCGGTGCAGGCTGCGGGAATGCTGGGGCGGGAATATCTTTCCTGTTGCAAAGATTGCGTACAGGTCTCCCTCCTGGAGAAGTACACCCGTGTTCTTCATGCCGGGGCTTCCTCCCTGCACGGTGAAGGACTGGTAGGCCTTGACAATGGGCGGGTGGGAGTCCGGCATCACAACCACCGGACCGCCGCAGCCCGCGACAGCGGCGATCAGTAGAATGAAGGGAAGCGGCATCCATCGACGGCGCATGGTCTTTCCTCCTTGGCAGGGGGCGTCCCTGGACAGTTCAATAATCCTTGAAGCGCTTGCTGAGTCGGCCGGGGGGCCGAAGCAAAGAAAGGATACCTGCTTTTCATTTATTCTGCAAGCGGCTGACAAAACCCCTTGGGAGTGTCCGGGCGCCGTGATATAATTCATTCAGCGCATGAAAAGGTGCGTGGCCGGCCCTGATCACACGAAACACCCCGATCCTTTCGCAGGAACTGTTTAATACCCCTTGCGAAGCGTATGGTTTATTGCGGCCCATGGAACCTGCGAATAGACAAGGGTTGCGGGAAGCCGCCCCGAAGAGCGCAGATCGCCGAAAGGAGGGTTGAAAATGGCATGCCCCATTTGCGGTTCCAATCGGTTTTACGTGAAGGACCCGAACGACGACTACGACACGTACTCGTTCGATCTGGAAGCGGGTGGGATCGTGTTTTCCGAGGATGTGGACGAATCTGAATGCCCTGAGGTGGGCGAAGAGACCCCTACATACTGTTCCCGGTGCGCCTGGCACGGCCGGTTCAAGGACCTGGGTAAAACGTGCGGCGATTGAATAAGGATGCAGCGATTGCATTGTAGCCATTCAAAGCAGCGCGGCCGGCAGGATTGATGCAAGTGCGTGGCTCGAGGGTTGTTGAGGAGTTTTAAGTGCAGACAGCCGCAGTTGTGGGAATAATTCTGATCGCAGCCGTCTTTGTGGCGCGATCGATATACAGGAAGGCCCGGGGACGGGAAGGTTGCAGTTGCTCGTCCTGTGAAATGCATGGGCAATGCGGGACGGGCACTGAAAAACCCGATTCGTGTGAAGATCGGTAAACGGCCCCGGATCATCCCGGGGCCGTTTACCCTCATGTCAACCCTTCTTCGTATACGCCTCGGGCACCTCTGCCTCTTCCGGCCAGTCTTCAGGGATGAGCTGGTCCGGGCGCTCATTCAGTTTTTCTTTGAGCCTGGGAAGCCCGGGCCGTTTGAAGTCTTCCCTGGGCTCCTTCGGGATGCGTCCGTTGAGAATGGCCTCGGAGCGCAGCCTCCTTCCCACGGTCTTCTCCAGCATGGTGCCCAGTTCCAGTATGCGGTCCACATTGATGCCGTCGAGATCGATGCCCATCTCATCCAGCATCACGCACATGTCCTCGATGCTTATAAGACCCACTATGTTGGGATCCTTGTAATAGTATGACCCGGTGCCGGGTACCGGCACCCTGTCCAGGAAGTTGGCCGGCTGGCCGCCGAGACCGCCCATGGTACCCTCAAAGATGTCGATCCCCGCCTGAAGCGCGGCCAGGAC
Source organism: uncultured Desulfobacterales bacterium (assembly GCA_964450535.1). Classification (GTDB taxonomy): domain Bacteria; phylum Desulfobacterota; class DSM-4660; order Desulfatiglandales; family HGW-15; genus JAIPEI01. The sequence continues at coordinate 9,340 of CAYVDE010000104.1, read as the reverse complement.
ATTGGCCAGCCCCCAGCCCCGGGTCACGTGGAAGTGGCCTATGTGAAGGTCTGTGTTGGGGATGGCGTCCAGGATCATGGAGAAATACCGGTAGACCTGGTCGGGCGGTGCCGACCCGTCGTGGTCGGCGTGCTCTATGTCATCGGCGCCGATGCTCAGCCAGCGCTTTGTGAACTCAAGAGCGTCCTCGAAACGGGTGGGGCCCGATATGGGGCTTCCCCAGATGGTGCTCACCGTCCCGCACATCTTGATGCCTGCGTCCTTGCACTTTTTGATGCATCGCTCCGCCTCCCTCCAGTAGTCGGGCAACGTGGTGCCGCTGTTGGCAAAGTGGTGCTGTTCGTCCGTGGAGACCATCATGAGGACACGATCCGGTCCCCGTCCCTCATCTTTGAGGCGAATGGCCCGGTCCACTGAAGGCTCGCGGATGGTGATGCAGGTCCACTCTATGTCGTCCGGGTTGAGCCCCTTTTTGGAGAGGCGTTTCAGGAAAAAATCGTCCCTTACGCCGCGAAGGACATCCTCGGCGTCTCTGAACTGCGGCATGATCCGCGGGTTTCCCAGGTTGGTTGCCTCGATGCGCTTTACCCCGGCAAGGGCAAGTTCCTGGAGGTAATAGATTTTGGCCTCCGTTGGAATGAAGACCTCCTCGTGCTGAAAGCCGTCTCGTACCGTGATGTCACCCAGGCGGACTTTTTTCGGCATGCGCGGAAATACTTTGAACAGATCATGTTCACTCATGTTGTCACCTCCCTTTTTGGATTAATGCCGACGGCGTCGGCTGATCAACGACTCAACATCTTAACACCTTAACACCTCTCCCTTCTCCCCTCACCCTTTTATCGATCTCGGCAGCAGCATCTGGTGATGCGGGCACAGGCTCCTGGGGTTCTGGTAGCAGCTCCGGGTGAACGCGACAAAGTAGTCCCTGAGCCCGGGGAGAGGCACTATCTCGTCCACAAAGCCCGCCTTGGCGCAGTAGATGGGCCTTGACTGGTCATAGTATTGTTTGGCCAGCGCGTTCATCTTGTCGATAACCGGGTCAAGCGGATTGCCCGCGTCCTTTTCCTTGACCAGACGCCGGGCAAAGGCCGCTGCCGAGGCGGTCTCACCGTGCATGACGTATATCTCAGTGGTGGGCACGCCGAGGGTAAAGGCGTTGTTGCGCGTGGCCTGGGGGCCGCCCATGATATAATGTGCAGCAGCGGTGCCTTTCCTGAGGACCACTGTCATCATGGGTACGTGAGAGGCCTCTATGGAGTAGATCAACGACTGACCCAGCCCCAGGAGCTCGGCCGCTTCCGCAATGTCGCCCACGTCGATGCCCGAGGTGTCCTGGAACCAGATGACCGGGAGGCGGTCCCTGCCGCAGTGCATTACCAGTTCGTTCATTTTGATCAGGCCCTCACGGTAGAGTTTTCCCCCGATGCCCGTGTACTCCCCCTTGGCGTATTTGGGATAGCCGGCCCCGAGAAAGCCCTGGCGGTTGGCGATGACCCCCACAGGAAAGCCGTCCACCCGGGCCAGGCCGCAGTAGACCTCCGGTCCGTAGTCCGGCCGGTACTCCAGGTGCCCGCTGCCGTCGAATAGGCGGGACATGACCTGTTCGATCTTGTATGCCCGCTTCTGGTTGTAAGGCACTACACGTTCCAGATCATCAGTGGGATAAAGCGGCTCCGCTGGTTCGGCCACCCGGAATGTGCCCGGGTCATAAAGGGGAAGGCCGGCCATGAAGGAGCGCATGGCGTCAAGTACACCTTCCTCCGTATCGAATACCTGCCTCATAAAGCCGGTCCGATCGTGGTGGATTCCAACTCCGCCCGGGGGAACCTGCTTGAACTTTCTGGTGGCCTCGATAAGGGATTCGGCACCTTCAAGATCGAAATGGCCCTTGGGCGACATCCCGCTGACGATTCCGCCTCCGCCCACAGCCATATTGGATTTCTCGTGGGCGAAGATAATGGCGGGGCTTATGGCGTGGTATCCGCCGCCCGCCGGGTTTGTGCCGTACATGCCCACGATGACCGGGATGCCCTTCTCGGAGAGTTCCGCGTGGCGGAAGAATGTTCGGCCCCCGGAGCGCCTGCCCGCATAGACCTTCTCCTGCTCGGTGAGCTTGACCCCGCTGCAGTTGAGGACCCAGACGAGGGGGATGTTCAGTTGTTCCGCGATGTCCTGGGCGCGAAACACGTGCTCCCGCTGACCCGGGATCCAGGCCCCGGCGAGCACGCGGTTGTCCGATGCAATGATGGAGGCATAACGCCCGGATATTTTGCCGAGTCCCGTGATCACGCCTGTGGTGCCTTCCTGGTTGAACTCGGGATCGTACAAGCTGTTCAATGGAAGGAAAGTGCCCGGGTCAACCAGGTGCTCTATGCGCTCGAGGGCGGTTTTCTCTCCCCGTTTATGGAGTTTCTCCGCGGGCAGCCCCTTGTTCCTTCGTTCCTCAAGGGCGTCGTTAACGCGTTTCTGCTCTTCCCGGATCAGGTGGAGGTTCTCCTCGGTCGCCGCGATATCCTTGTCGCCCAGCGGCGTTCCCATGACGGCCATGTTCTGGAAATACTGTTTCATGCGCTCCTCCAATTATCAGTAAGCAGGTACTGAGACGTACCACGAACCACGTCTTTCCCTTCACATCCGGTAATCCGCAACTGTCTGGCCCAGCGTGGCTGTGAGACCTGCGCGAAACCGCGGGTCGCGGTAGAGGTGGCAGTCCATTTCACCTTCCTTTCGCACAAAGGCCTTTTCATCCAGGGATTCTTCGGAAACACCTCTTAAAAGGTTATCCAGGGCCTCGATGGACTGGGGCGCCAGAGGCCTGCCCAGCCGCTCGATTTCATCCCGGACTTCCTTGAGGGGCCTCCCCCAGAGCCCGGCGTAGTTTTCCGGCTCCATTCGGCGGGCCGTTTCCCGGAATATCTCTTCCTCCGGGGGCGGCGACGGACGATCATCGGGCCGCACCACCGGAATTTCTTCTTCAGGGCACGTGGCGACACGGAGCCCTTCGGGCAGGATCAGAAGTCCTGTTTCACGGTCGTGCCGGGCCAACGCTTCCAGGTACCCCGCCTTGTCTGCGTCGGGGTCGTCCGTGCGCTCTTTGCGCGGAAAGGGAAAAGGTACGTCCACCACCAGGTTATAGATGCCCATTCGAAGCAGGTCCTTGGCCTTTGTCTCCCTGGCGGTCTTGGCCATGAAGGCGGCGTTCATGGGGCCCGCCTTGACCAGGGCCCTGGCCACGCCTCCCCAGCCCGGGATCAGGCCGATCATGGACTCGCTGAAGCACATACCGCTTCTGGAGTCTCCCACCAGATAGTCGGCCATAAGCGGTATCTCGGCGGAACCTCCATATCGCATACCGCCTCCGCAAACAGCCACCACCCGAAGGTTTCGGGCCAGGTCCCGGACGGCTCCGTGGAGGGCAATACCCTTTTTCACCCGTCCGTCCGCCCAGTCAAAGAGATGGTCGATTTCTTCGGAAGAGGCGCCGGCTGCCTCCTTTTCCTTCTTGGCGTCCAGGGTCTTATCGAGCCTGGTGAGGCTCTCCTTGAGGTCGCCTCCCGCGTGCACCGGGTCGTTGGATCCATACAGAACCAGAAATGACAGGTCTTTGCTCTTTTCCGAGACCAGTGCAAGTCCTTCCAGGTAAGCGTCGAGTCCCGGGTTGCCCACCTGGTGAACCGGGGGATTGCAATAGCAGAGCACTGCACCCTCGCTTTTGTCGAATGCTACGCGGTCTATGACAAGGTAGGCCCTGCCTTCGGTCCACTCGTACATGGGGCCCAGATTACTGTACCCTTCTAGAGTGCCTGATCTCACCAGCTCGATAGGTCCTTTCATGTAGATCCCCCTGTATCCGTATCCACTGCCGGACATATGCAGATTTGCATTGGAAAATAAAAAATGAAATCATACAATGCAAATTGGGTGGTTTCAAGCTAAAGTAGGCCCTTGCCCGCAATCCAAAGTCAAGGAGCACTGGCGCTAAGTATAAGCGTTCAGTTTGGTTTCTTCGGGATCGAAATCGCTATCGGGATCGAAATCGGTTTCCTCCAATCCATAGACCCCGGAGTCTTCATTCACACAGCCGTATACATCAAGCTTTTTGTGTCCAGGTATCATTTTATTCTCTTTCGATTCCGATCCCGATTTCGATTATACCAACATCAATACTATGTGTTTTTTTCTGACAGCTTTTCAGGAGTAAGGCACCAAACAGCGTTACCGGCACGGCTTATTTTTCCCGTATTATTTTATTATTTTTTCATGCGCTTTATAGTGAATAACTTGTACCTGCCGGCCTAACCGCTCAACAGTGGACAGTCGAAACCCCGGTGTTTTCGTCTTGACAAGGCGGAGCCCGTTTTCCTATAGTCACTTTGTAGCTAAATAGTAGCCATGCCACAAGAAATGCCTTTGCGGACAGTAACGGCCAATTTCCTTTGAATAGGGGGTAACCGATGAGTATCTATGATGAAATAAGAGAAATTGTAGGCGATAAGAACGTCTTTGAGGACCGCGTGGAATGCCTTTGCAATTCCAGGGACATGTCGGTTCACGAGGGCGTAGCGGACGCCATAGTTTTTGCCACGACCACCGAGCAGGTCTCGGCCATTATGAAGATCGCCCACCGGGAAAAGGTGCCGGTGACGGCCCGCGGCACCGGCTCCAGCGTGACCGGTGCGGTGCTGCCGGTAAAGGGCGGCATTATCCTGGACCTGCATAACATGAAAAACGTTCTCGAGATCAACAAGAAGGACTTCTATGCCCGCGTGGAGCCGGGCGTGGTGTGCATGCCTCTCAACGCACGACTGGCCGCAGACGGCCTCATGTTTCCGCCCAACCCCGGGAGCGAGGCCATCGCCACCATCGGGGGCATGGTCTCAACCAACGCTAGCGGGCACCGGGCGGTCAAGTACGGAACCACGCGGGACTATATCAAGGGCCTGAAGGTGGTTATGGCCGACGGAACAGTCATCGAGACCGGCACCACAGCCCCTAAGACGAGTCTCGGGTACGATTTGACCCATCTTTTTACCGCTGCCGAGGGGACGCTCGGCATCATCACGGAAATCATCATCAAACTGGAGCCCAAGCCCGAGTATGATGCCATGGCCCTTGCCATTTTCGGGGACCTTTCAGCGGCCGGAGACGCGGTCACCGAAGTGATCACCTCGGGGATCAAGCTTGCAGGCTGTGAGATCATGGACAAGTACAGCCTCAAGGTGGTCGAAGATGCCCTGGGCAAGGATGTGAGCAAGATCGAGGCCCTCCTGATCATGGAGGCGGACGGTGCTAAAGAGGTTGTCACCCGGGACATGAACACCATCAAAGAGACCTGCGAGAAATACGGCGTCCAGGAGTTCGAGTGGACGGACGACCCGGCCAGGCGGACCGAGATGATGGTGGCCCGGGGGAGGCTGGTCCCCACGCTTTCGAGAATCAAGCCTTTCAACCGTCTCATCCCAATCGCCGAGGACCTTGGGGTTCCCAGCACCAAGATTCCCGATACAATCCGCATGGCCCAGGCCATTTCAGACAAGTACGGTATCACCATCGCCACCTTCGGGCACGTGGGTGACGGGAACGTGCACACCACCTTTGTGGGCGATGTGCGAAGCCGGGACGACTGGGACCGGCTGAAGCCGGCTGTGGAGGAGCTTGTGGATGCGGCCCTGGCCGCCAAGGGCACAGTGAGCGCCGAGCACGGGACCGGCATCACGCGAGCTCCGCACATCGAGCGTCAGTTGGGCCCGGCCATGGAGGTCATGAGAAAGATCAAGCAGACACTTGATCCGGACAACATACTGAACCCGGGCAAGATGGGCCTCGAGAGGGGGGTGAAGGCCGACATCTACGATTACTTCGCCTTCAAACCGCTCCTGGACAACCCCGAGGGCGCCGACTCTTTCGGCGAAGAGGTGGACAACGAGATCCTGGCCTGCATCCACTGCGGATTCTGCCGCCTGGGGTGCCCCACCTTTGAGGTGTCACAGCGGGAGTCCCGAAACGCCCGCGGCCGCAACGCCCTGGCCTTCTACATGCTGAATGGAACCGTGGACATGGACAAAGACCTGGCCCAGGCATTCTACACCTGCACCACCTGCCAGGCCTGCACCTACTTCTGCCCGGCCCAGATCCGCGTGGACGAGATCGTGGAAGGGGCGCGCAGGAAAATATACGATGCGGGGTTGGCGCCGGAATCCGTGCTGGGCGTCCGAGATAACATCCTCAAGACCGGCAATGTGTACGCCGAGTCGGCCGAGGGACGAATCGAGATCTATCCCAAGGAACTCAAGGAAAAGATCAAGGCGGGCGAGCTCAAGGACAAGGCGGAAACCCTTCTCTTCATGGGATGCGTGCCCAGCTATCTGGACATGAAGATGGTCCCCAGCCTGATCAAGCCCCTGGACGCGGCAGGTGTGGACTACACCACCCTGGCCATGAACGAGAACTGTTGTGGATTTCCCCTGTTTCTGGCCGGGTCGGGCGAGTTCGAGGACCATGCCTCGCAGCTCATCGAGCGGATTCGGGAAACCGGAGCCAAGGAGCTCGTGACGCCCTGTGCAGGCTGCTACAAGACCTTCAAGAAGCTCTACCCCGAGATCGGGGACCTGGGCATGGAGATCTATCACTCAGTCCACTACCTGCTGAAGCTTCTGAACGAGGGCATGTTGAAGTTTAAGGGCGACATGAAAAAGAAGGTCACCTACCACGATCCCTGTGACCTTGGGCGGACATTCAAGATCTTCGACGAGCCCCGGAGCATCATTCAGCAGATTCCAGGCGTAGATTTCGTGGAGATGGCCCGTAACCGCCTCCAGGCGCGGTGCTGCGGCGGGGGCGGCGGGCTTCAGGCCAACGATCCGGATATGGCCGCCGATATCGCGGCAGTGCGGGTGCGGGACGCCCTGGCCGTGGGAGCGGAGGTCATCATCTCCGGCTGCGCAGCCTGCAAGGACAACCTGCGAAAGGGCGCCAAGCGGATTCCCAAGCAGGAGCGCGGCAAGATCAAGGTCATTGACATCACTGAGGCCGTGGCGGAAGCATTGTAAAGAGAACGAAGGGAGGATATTAATGTCCCAACCATCCAATGAAGTACCCAGGAAATCCATTGCCGCGGCCAAGGTCTGCAAGAAGATCATGGCCGACCATTTCTATGAGATGGACGAGGCCGCGAAGACCGGATCCCCCAAGATCGCGTGGTGCACCAGCGTGGGCCCGGCCGAGTTGCTTAGAGGTATGGGGTTCCTCGTGTACTTTCCGGAGAACCACGGCGCCATGCTGGGGGCCACCAGGATGTCCACCGAACTCATTCCGTATGCCAATGCCATAGGGTACTCCCCGGACATCTGCTCTTACCTCACGAGCGACGTGGGCTCATATCTGCAAAAGAAGACCCCGCTTACAAAGGCCTACGACATCGAGACGGTTCCCCGCCCCGATGTGCTGGTCTTCAATACCAACCAGTGCCGTGACGTACAGGACTGGTTTGCATGGTATGCCCGGGAATTCGACGTACCTTTGGTGGGCGTGCACACGCACCGGGATATCGGACCGATACGCGAGTACCAGATCAAGGACATCGCAAAGCAACACGAGGATCTCGTACCGTTGCTCGAGAAGGTGACAGGCGAGAGGCTTGACATGGACCGGCTCAAGGAGGCGGTGGAGTTCTCCCGCAGGACCTCCGTCCTATGGAGGGCCTGCTTGGAGTCGGCTGCCGCTATTCCGTCGCCCTGGACGTTTTTCGATGCGACCATACACATGGGGCCTGCCGTGGTGGCCCGTGGAACGCGCGAGGGCGTTTCCTACTATGAGGAGCACCTGCTTCCTGAACTGGAGCAGCGGGTGAAGGAGGGTGTGGCGGCCATAGAAGGGGAGAAGCACCGGATCTACTGGGAGGGCATGCCTATCTGGGGAAAGCTTCGGCCCCTGGCCGAACAGTTCGCATCCCTCAAGACCTGCGTGGTTGCATCCACTTACTGCAACAGCTGGATTTTTGACCTGCTCGATCCTGCCGAACCATTCGAGAGCATGGCCAGGGCCTATACTGAGCTGTTTATCGTCAGGGACGAGGTTTACAAGGAGGAATACATCCGCCAGTGCCTGGAACTGTTCAAGTTTCATGGTATCGTGTTCCACGACGCCAAGACGTGCCCGAACAACTCCAATAACCGCTACGGCATGCCCGAGAGGCTCTCAAAGGCCCTGGGTATTCCTACCCTCACCATAAACGGGGATCTGTGCGACCTGCGGTGCTATTCGGAGGAGCAGGCCAAGACGAACATCGAGGCGTTCATCGAGCAGTTGGAGGAATGATGGAGATACAGGTGTAGAAATGACTCTAAACCTCTTCATCGGAATCGACGTAGGCGCGTCCAGCACCAAGGCCGCGGTGCTGGACAGCGACGAAAATCTTATCGGGCACGCGGTCCTGCGCTCGGGAACGGACTTCGAGGGCACCGCCAGGGCGGGCCTCGATCAGGCCCTCGCCATGGCGGGGATGAGCGGCAGGGACGGTTTCCGTTGCGTGTCCACCGGCTACGGGAGAAAAAACGTCCCCTTCAGCATGGAGACCAAAACCGAGATCAGCTGCCACGCCCGGGGGTGCTATAAGGAGTTTCCCGAGGCCATCACCATCATTGACATCGGCGGCCAGGACAACAAAATCATAAAACTGGACGACCACGGGCGAAGGCTGAATTTCAAAATGAACCGGAAATGCGCGGCCGGGACCGGCGCGTTCCTGGAGGAGATGGCCATGCGGCTGGCTATTCCTCTAGAAGACATGGACGGGATGGCGCGGTCCGCCGAGAACATGGTGGAACTCGGCAGTTACTGCACGGTGTTCTCGGGGACCGAGGTGCTCGAGAAGATCCGGCAGGGCGTTCAGGCCCCGGACCTGGTCAAGGGGATATTCCTTTCAATGATAAGGCGGGTTCTTGAAATGGACTCGCTTTCAGAGCGGGTGGTCATGACCGGCGGGGTGGTGGCCCACAACCCCTACCTGGTGGACATGGTCCGTGATATCATAGGCAATGAGGTGCTCGTTCCGAAACACCCTCAGCTCACAGGCGCCATTGGCGCGGCCCTGTTTGCCGCGGCCGAGGACCATCAACAACTCGAGGCTTGACACGATAGGCCGTTGAGTTGCCGGGCAATAAAATAAGTCTTGGAGTCTTAGCGAGAGACAACAGGTTTAAATCTTTATAATTCATCCATGGAGGCGGGCCGGCGTCATTCGGCGGCCCACAATAACCGAGGGAGGAAAAGACGATGACACTGAAGAGCAACTGGATGCACATGGGGACGGTCTTGAAGATGCACGCCATAAACTATC
>CAYVDE010000103.1:0-11279 GCA_964450535.1 uncultured Desulfobacterales bacterium | reverse complement strand
CGCATCGGCCTTTTTATCCTCCTGACCCTATCTGCAGGGCTTCTGGAAGGGTTCGGTATGGCCATGTTCCTGCCGCTTCTGGAGTTTGTTGAGAGCGGCGGTGACGTGGCCACGCTGGCTGAAGGGTCCAGGCTGTGGATTGCCCTTGTCGCGGCCTTCAATTTGCTGAATCTTCAAGTGACCCTCCTCGGCCTGATCCTCGTCCTCCTCATCCTGATCTTTTCCCGCGTACTGGTAGTCTACCTAAGGCAGACTTATACGGCTTGGCTGTCTCAAGAGATGGTACACTGCATTCGCACCAATCTCTTCAAGCGATGCCTTAAAGCTGCCTATAGTACCCTGGATACCTTTAAGAGCGGCCATCTGGTCAACCTGGTCACTACCGAGGCCCAGAGGGCTAATGGGCATTTGAGGAGTCTTTTCGAACTCCTGGCAAACTGTGTAGTGGTGGCCGGTTACTTCGTGGTGCTCCTGTGGATCTCGGTCCCCATGACCCTCCTTGCAGTATTGATCCTTGCCGGTGCCGGCCTGCTTGTGAATTACCACGTGAGGCATACACGGCGATTGAGCCGTCAGACTACGGACGTAAACAAGGCCTTTTCTTTTGACCTGGTGGAACGGCTCTCCGGCTTCAGGCTGATCAAGCTTACCGCCACTGAAGAACGGGAAATCGATCGAGTAGACGCGGCCTCTGTCAAGGTTCGGGACCACAACTACTGGCTGGCCAAGCTCATGGCCAGGATCGACCTGATACTGGAGCCCATCGTGGTCCTTGGGGGCCTCACTATTCTTTACTTTTCCATCGAGATTTTTGCACTGTCCCTGGCTCAGGTAGGGATCTTCATGCTGATTCTCTTAAGGCTGCTCCCTCTAAGCAAGGAGGTGCTTCGCTCCAGGCAGAGCTATCTTGCAAACTCAGGCAGCATGATAGCTGTTTTGAAAGGGCTCAAAGACATGAGTGAGGCCCAAGAGGAAAGAGGAGGGAGCATTGTTTTCAAGGAACTCGGTGACGGGGTTTTTTTTGAAAATGTAACCTTCACTTATCCGGGTCAGGACCACCCGGCACTGGAGAACGTGCACTTTCTGATCCCTGCCGGCAGGATGACGGCTCTTGTTGGGCCTTCCGGGGCCGGCAAGACCACCTTGTTGGATCTCCTTGTCGGCCTGAGAAGGCCCCAGAAAGGCAGGATACTTTTAGACGGGATCCCCCACTCCGACTATGATCTGAGTTCTGTGCGCCTAAGGATCGCTTTTGTGTCTCAGGATGCGTTTGTCTTCAACGATACGGTCAGGAACAACATCGCATTTACCCGGCCCGAGGCCTCGGACGACGAGATCAGGACCGTTATGGACCGGGCTATGGTAACGGAGTTTGTAAAGGATCTGCCACAAGGATGGGATACCCTTCTGGGCGAAAGAGGAACTCGGCTCTCGGGCGGGCAGAAGCAGCGCCTTTCCCTTGCCAGGGCCCTTCTTCAAGAGGCACCCGTGCTGGTTCTGGATGAGGCAACCAGTGCCCTTGATTCTGATAAGGAGATAGGAATCCAGGAGGCAATTGAGGAGCTGCGTCTCCAGAAAGGACTGACCATAGTGGTTATAGCCCACCGCCTTTCAACCATCCGGCAGGCGGACAACATCGTGGTGCTGGACCGGGGCCGTGTGCGGGAGCAGGGTCCACATGACGAGCTTATGCACAATGCAGAGTGGTACTCGCGGGTCCTGTCGCTTCAGACCGGGACCGCGGGGAGACGCTGAGGAGAAAGGATGACACTGTGATGCGTGAAATCTTTTTGGACGGGGTGCGTGTGGCTGACGATACTGACGCTTATGTGATCGCCGAGATAGGCCACAACCATCAGGGCAAGCTTGACACGGCTAAATCCATGTTTGAGGCCGCTAAGGAGTGCGGGGTAAATGCAGTAAAGCTCCAGAAAAGAAATAACAGGAGGCTCTTTACCAAGGCCCTTTACGATTCTCCGTATCTGGGAGACAACAGCTATGGAGATACTTATGGTGCGCATCGCGAGGCCTTGGAATTCGGTGAGCAGGAGTACAGGGAACTCAAGGCTTTTGCCTCTGAACTGGGATTGAGCTTCATGGCCACGGCGTTCGATTTTGAGAGCGCTGATTTCCTCGAAAAGATTGATATCCCTTTTTATAAGACGGCTTCCGGCGACCTGAACAATATTCCGTTACTCAAGTATATTGCCTCCTTCGGAAAACCGATGGTCTTGAGCACGGGTGGAGGCACCATGGAGGATGTGCGCCGCGCCCTTGACGCCATTCTGCCGATCAACCCCAGGATTTCCGTTCTCCAGTGCACGGCCTGCTACCCGGTGGAAGACTATGGACAAATGAACCTGCAGGTCATTGATACCTATCGCAGGGAGTTTCCTGAAACGGTTGTCGGGCTTTCAGACCACGAAAGCGGCTTTGCCATGGCTGTGGCGGCATTCACTCTGGGTGCTCGCGTTATAGAAAAGCATTTCACGCTAAACCGGGCATGGCGGGGCACGGATCATGCCTTTTCACTTGGTCCCAACGGCCTCAGGCGTCTGGTCAAAAATCTGCGCCGCGCCCGGATGGCCATGGGCGACGGTGTGAAACGCCGTTTTCCCAGCGAAGAAAAGCCCCTTTTCAAGATGAGCAAAAAACTCGTGGCTGCCCGCGATCTGCCGGCTGGGCATGTGTTGACCTCTAAAGATATAGCCCTTAAATCCCCCGGTGACGGGCTTCCTCCTTATGAGTTTGAGAGCGTGGTCGGTTGTCGCCTGAAGACCCCCTTGGCGGAGGATGACGGCATTTCCTTTGAAGGTCTCGAGACATCGTGAAGGACTACAGCAAGCTCTTTGATCTAGAGGGCCGGGTGATTGTAATTACCGGCGGGCTCGGGCAGCTTGGCCGGGAATACGCCGGCGCGCTCGCTGCCGCTGGTGCACGTGTAGCCCTCCTCGACCTGGCTGATGATACAGCGGCGGTGCTGAGTAGCATAAAAGGCCCACAGGACCGCCTGCTTTACATAAAAGGTGATGTCACCGATAAAGCTTCGCTGAGGCAAGCCCTGGTTCGAATTACCGAGGTGTTCGGTCCCCCTTTCGGCCTGGTGAATAATGCGGCCCTGGATTCACCTCCAGACGCGCCGGGCGAGGAGAACGGGCCTTTTGAAGGTTATCCGGAAAGCTCCTGGGATCGGGTTATGGAGGTCAATGCCAAGGGCGTGTTCCTATGCTCCCAGGTCTTCGGAGAAGCAATGGCTAGACAGGGCAGAGGGTCCATCGTCAATATATGCTCCACCTACGGCCTTGTGTCACCGGATCAGAGGATATACGGGTATCGGCTTGAGGACGAAGGGAAGCCCTTTTTCAAGCCGGTTGCCTATTCAGCCTCCAAGTCGGCCCTTTTGAACCTTACTCGATATCTTGCAACCTATTTTGCCCCCAATGGAGTCAGAGCAAATACACTCACGCTTGCCGGTGTTTACAATCAGCAGGATGAGCGCTTTATGAATGGATACTGCGAGAGGGTCCCTCTCGGCAGAATGGCTCGGCCGGACGAATACAATGGCGCCATGATTTTCCTGATGTCCGAGGCCTCCTCCTACATGACCGGTTCCAACATGGTGGTGGACGGAGGGTGGACGGCCTGGTGAGAAACTGCAGATGGCGTGGATAATAGGAGATGATATGAGCCTTCAAATTCCGGATGTTATTCCGAATTACATCAATGGGAGAGAAGAACCGGCGCTTGACGGTCAAACAGTAGAGAAAAGAAATCCCTCAACAGGTGAGGTCCTTTGCAGACTGGTCCGCTCTCGTTCCGAAGACATCCATGCGGCAGTGGAAGCGGCCCGTGCTGCACAGCCGGCATGGGAAGAGGTCCCGGCGGTGCAGAGGGGTTTGCTTCTCCATGAAATGGTCTTGGCCATGAAGGAGAGACAGGAAGAGATCGCAAGGATTGTCGCCCTCGAGACCGGAAAATCCTTCAAGGAGGCCCTGGGCGAGACCCAGGGTGCTATCCAGTGCGGCCTCTTCTATGCAGGTGAGGGGCAGAGGCTATATGGCCGTACCTGCACGAGCGGGGCCCCCAACAAGTATGCCATGACCATAAGGCAGGCCGTGGGGGTGGCAGGCCTTATAATTGCCGCCAACACCCCCATTGCAAATGTGGCTTGGAAGGTTTTTCCTGCGCTGATCTGTGGAAACGCAGTGGTGCTCAAGGCTGCCGAGGATACACCTGCCACAGCGTGGATCATGGGTCGTATATCCAAGGATGCAGGGCTGCCGGACGGGGTCTTGAACATCATTCAAGGACTGGGCCAGGAAGCCGGCGCATCATTGGTAGCTCATGAAGGAGTCGGCGTGGTGAGCTTCACGGGCTCAACAGCAGTGGGACGCACAATTGCCGAGGTGGCTGGCAGACGGTTGGCCAAGGTTTCTCTCGAGTTGGGGGGCAAGAATCCCTTGGTGGTCTGTGATGACGCAGACCTTGAGAATGCAGCCAAATGGGTGCTGCTGTCGGCGTTCAGCAATGCCGGGCAACGATGCGCAGCAGCCGGACGTGTAATTGTTTTCGATACGATTTATGACAGGTTCAAAGAGACGCTTCTTGCCAAAACCAGCACCCTGAAGGTGGGTCCCACGGACGACGACGACTTCGGCCCTGTGATAAACCTCGGTCAGCTTGATAACATGCTTGCCTCAGTGGCAAAGGCCGTCAAGGATGGGGCAAGGGTCCTCGCAGGCGGGGATCGGATGCGCGATCCGCGTCATCGGGATGGATATTACATGGCCCCCACAATCCTCGAGAATGTGGATCCCGCCGCAGAGATTTCCGTGACCGAGCTTTTCGGCCCCGTCACCTGCCTCTATCGAGCCAAGGGGTTTGAGGAAGCTCTTGCCCTGGCTAACACCTCACCATACGGACTTACAGCCTGCATCCACACAAAGAATTTCGATCGGGCCGTGGAGTTCTCCCGCAAGGTGCAGGCTGGGGTGGCCGTGGTCAACGCCGGCACTTACGGAAGCGAACCCCATATGCCTTTCGGCGGACTGAAGCAGTCCGGAAACGGCACCAGGGAGCCCGGAACAGAGGCCTTGGACATCTATTCCGAACTCAAGGATATCTACATGATTTCCGACCCCCAATCTGTGTGATAAGTGGAGAAACCATGCCGGACCTCCAGTTTGTACCCCACAAACAGTTCAAAGACCTGCTGGCCCTTGATGTTCCCCCTGCTCTGAAGTCCAGGGCATTTGCCGAACTCTGCCGCATCAACACCCTTTACATGGTTACTCGGGCGGGTTCCGGGCATCTCGGTTCGAGTTTCAGCAGCCTGGATATTGTATCCTGGCTGTATCTGAACGAGATCCGCCCTGCGGAACCAGGCGGCCGTCATCCTTTCCGGGATCTCTATTTTTCTTCAAAAGGCCACGATGCACCGGGCCTCTATTCGGTCCTGATCGGCCTCGGCATAATAGACTTCGATTTGATACACCGCCTCCGTAGACTTGGAGGCCTTCCCGGACACCCGGATGTATCCACCCCTGGAATCGTCACCAATACCGGTTCTCTCGGTATGGGCATTTCAAAGGCCAAAGGAATGATCCTCGCCCACAGGCTCAAGGGCGAGGATCGACGGGTCTTTGTCATGTGCGGCGATGGAGAGTTGCAGGAGGGGCAATTCTGGGAGTCATTGATTTCAGCGGCCAACCGAAAGATGCATGAGTTAATTGTCATTATTGACCACAACAAGATCCAGTCGGACATCTGGATTTCCCAGACCAGCGACCTGGGCGATCTGGAGGCAAAGCTCAAGGCCTTTGGCTGGCATGTCCTGCGCTGTGACGGACACGATCACAGCCGGTTGGGAGATAGGATATCAGAGACAAAGAACATTTCAGACAGGCCCCATGTAATTATTGCTGATACCGTGAAGGGTGCCGGTGTTTCGTTCATGCGGCATCAGGCGGCGGAGGATGAGCAGAACCTCTACCCCTATCATAGCGGCGCCCCGACCGAAGAGGAGTATGCTTCAGCCCTTGAAGAGCTTAGGAACAGGGCTGAAGATCTGCTTGTGGATCTCGGTTTGGGAGGACCGGATCTGGAGAGGGTAACCCGGCCCAATCCACCTGCTGCACTGTCACATCCCCAAAGGCTTGTGGATGCATATGCCCGCTCACTGGTTGAACAGGCTGAAATGAGAAAAGACATCGTGGTCCTGGATGCAGACCTCAAGCTTGACTGCGGGCTTATTCCGTTTCAGGAAAGATTCCCCGAGCGTTTCATCGAGTGCGGGATTGCAGAGCAGGATATGGTATCCATGGCCGGAGGGCTGGCTCTGGAGGGAAAACTGCCTATAGTTCATTCATTCGCCAGCTTTCTCTCCACACGCCCAAATGAGCAAATCTACAACAATGCCACGGAGAGCACCAAAATCATTTACGCAGGGTTTCTTGCCGGCCTGCTGCCCGGCGGCCCGGGTCACTCCCACCAGAGTGTCCGCGATATCTCCACCTTAGGGTCGGTCCCGGGACTTACCATGATTCAGCCCTGCTGTGAGGCCGAGGTGGCCATGGCCCTTGATTGGTGCATAAATGAAGCAAACAGCAGCACGTATTTACGGTTCGTCCAGATTCCGTGTGAAATATCTTTTGCCCTGCCTGCGGACTACAAGCTCAGGCAGGGTCGGGGAATCATCCTGAGGGATGGAACCGATGCAGCTTTCATTGCTTATGGCCCGGTAATGCTTGAACAGGCGTGGAAGACTGCCGCACTCCTGCAGGATGAGGGAATCTCAATTCGAGTGATAAATCTGCCTTGGCTTAATCAGGTTGACAAGGAATGGCTGACTACTGCTGTGGAAAACTGCTCCACAGCTTTCACATTAGACGATCACTACACCAAGGGAGGGCAGGGAGAAATGATTGCTACATCCTTGCTTGAATCGAAGGTGTCGGTATCCGTTTATCGTTTAGGGTTAGATGAATTGCCTGCCTGTGGAACCAATGAAGAGATCCTAGCAAATCATAAAATGGACTCAAACAATATGAAACAAATCATTTTTACTGCCCTGGGCGGGGAGAGATGAGCGGTATGGATCAAAGGGAATTTTTTGCTGTACTGGCCAAGGATCCGGAGAACTTCGAGGAACTTGATGCCTGCCCCTGGTGTGGAGAGGAAGAGTTCGAGCCTTGGGGGGAACAGAGCTATGAGGGGTTTTTGACCGTGGAGTGCTGCGGATGCAAAGTGGTATATGTGCGTAGGCGTTTCAACGCCCTAGGACGTAAGCGCTTAAGTAATGGGTACCTCCAAGTTCGGCAGGAAAAGACACGTGCTGAGATGCGTGAGAAGGCTCATGATTTGGAATTGGACTTCATTTATCGCCAGATCAAGTCAGGACGGGTTTGCGATGTGGGTTGCGGCGGGGGGTATCTTCTTGAGCGTATGCCTGCAGATAGATGGGAAAAATGGGGAACAGAACTCGGCAATGCAGCCGTGGAGAGGGCTCGTAACGCTCTGAAAACAGAGCGCATTTATGAGGGGGAAATTGAAGACCTCGATTTGCCTCATTTATTCTTTGATCTTGTTATTGCAAGGGGTGTTGTGGAACATGTTCCCTGGCCGAGGCGCTTTCTAGCTACGTTGGCTCGGCTGACTCGACCAAGAGGATACATATTTATGTCAGGGCCTAACCTTTCAAGCTTTTGTGCTAGGTTCTATAAAGATCGTTGGAAGCTGCATTATCCTGAGGCTCACTTGTTTCATTTCACCATCGAACACTTGACCGATGCATTGGAATCCTATGGTTTTCAGCTTGTTGCTGATACTTATCATTATCTTGAGACACCTTATGCAAACCCTGAAAACGATATTACTAAGATAGCATCCGATATTTTAGCTAAGCGCGAAGGCCGATTTAAGGATCTTTCCGCTGAATCCCCGCCTTTTTATGGGAATCGATATGCGGCTATCTGGAGGAAGACTCATTGATAGGTAATGATGATCATATTCTCTACTTTCATACGACTATATGGAGCGACTTCTTTTCCAAACTGCTCCTTCATTACCAGAAAAAAGGCTGCCAAGTAGCGATTGTATGCAAGGTACTGGATGCGGATATATACAAAAGAAATTTCGTGGCCGGGGCTGTTCATTATGTCCTGCCGGATCTTGAAGCACGCCAACCCTGGGAAGACGATCGGGAAGCAGAAAAGCGCCTTCTTATCTTGGTGCACCAGTGTGAGACAAGCTGTCTGAGGGCAATAAGCCGCACGATACTAAGTGCCGAAAGAAGCTTTGGGCGGGCATACTCGGCCCGTTCGTACTATTGGCCCCGAAATTCACTGCATGGCGTCTGCAGAAGAGACAACCTTCTTCCGCATAGAATGGCACTGCGGGCATTTGCGTCAACGTTTGAGATATTTGATGAATTTCGGCCTGACCTTGTGCTCTTAAGGGGCTTTGTGGGGCCTCTGCCTTCTTCAGCCTGGATGCTGGCTTATCACCGTAACATACCAATGTATGCAGCCCAGTTTTCCAAGGCAGTGTCCAAGCATGCCTTCTGGACCGATGATTACCTGATGTATAACACGTCTGCCAAGAGGCGTTACAAAGAGATGGTCGCTTCCAGTGTCCAACCGAGCTCCTGGGCCATGGAGCAGATCGAGGTTTTTCGAAACACCCCGCGGACTGTGGATTACATTGCGCAGAACTGGGCGCGTAGGAGCGATTGGTTTAAGGCACACCGCAATTTTCTCGGATTGGCCAAGGCTAAGGCACGATACTATTTTGCAGGTGGAAAAGGCGCCCGCCCCAAACCTGTTGCGGTAAAAATTGTGGAATACTACCGCAACGCCTTAATGAAGACGGCACACAAGCGGTATTTCTCCACCTTTGACGAAGACGCCCTGGCCGGTATGAAATATGTGTACTATCCATTGCACAAAGAGCCTGAGTTGATGCTTAATTACAAAGCTCCGCTCTGGCACGATGAGCTCCATACCATAAAATATATCAGCTCTATGATTCCTTCGGGATACCGGCTTTTGGTGCGTGAGCACCGGTTCAATTGGGGCAGGCGGTTCGGGCGTTACCTTCGGGACATGAAGAGCCTTCCCGGCGTGATGCTTGTTCATCCTTTCGAACCCCAGTTCAAGTATATCAAAAATGCTGATCTGGTTCTGACGGATAATGGCTCCAGCGGTTGGGAAGGGATTCTGCTTCGTCGGCCTGTGGTGACACTTGAACGCTCGTTCTACGATGTCCTGCCTCAAGCGAACCACGTGAAGGCTCCCAGCTTGTTAGACCAGGATATGCTGCGTGTATTAGCTGAATTCCCAGGCATGGATGATCATGAGTACGACCGGCACATCGGCCTGCTTTTGGATGCTGAGCGCGAGCATTCCCTGAGCATTGATAAGATGCAGTCGGAAGTTGCTCTCAGCGCGAGTGTGATTGAACAGCTATTGAAGAAGAGGAATAACACAGAAGGTGCCTGAACAGACAAGAGCTCCGCGAGCCCTTGGGGTCATCCCTGCAAGGGGCGGTTCAAAGCGTCTGCCAAGAAAGAACATCATGCCTCTGCTGGGAAAGCCACTGATCGCCTGGACCATTGAGGCGGCTCAGCGTGCTCAAACCTTGACCGACTT
The DNA here is from genome assembly GCA_964450535.1 of uncultured Desulfobacterales bacterium. Taxonomy (GTDB): domain Bacteria; phylum Desulfobacterota; class DSM-4660; order Desulfatiglandales; family HGW-15; genus JAIPEI01. The sequence continues at coordinate 1,632 of CAYVDE010000103.1, read as the reverse complement.
TCTTGTCAGCAGCGAAGACCCTGAGATAATTGAAGTGGCAAGGCGTTTCGGCGCGCCTGTTCCCTTTGTGCGGCCCAAGGCGCTTTCCGGCGACAAAGTCCGGAATATTGAAACCATGAGACATGCCATGGATTACATGGAAAGGGAAAGAGGCTTTTACTATGACATCATTGTGTTGCTCCAACCCACATGCCCCGTGCGAGACCCCGCCCATATTGACAAGGCTGTGACTGAACTTTGGCGATCGGACCTGGACAGTGCTGTGAGCGTGAAGGGCCCATACAAAAAGCGCGATCCTATTCTTAAGGGCATTCGCAACGGAGTCCTTGAGGATTATTGCCAAGTGCCTGAGGCTGGGCCGGAGCCCTTTTATTTATACAATGCGTCGATTTATGCTGTTAAGCGAGCTTTTTTTGTGACTCACCGCATGCATGTCTCACCTCGGCAAATCCCTATTGTCATGGATCGGATTCACTCTATCGATGTGGACACTTATGCTGATTTTCTGGTTGCCGAGGCATACCTCTCTTATCTGGCCAAGGAGAAACAGGAGTAAAAACATGATTAAGACAAGACCCATCCGCGGCGTGGTGCCTGTTTTGGTAACCCCTTTTACTTACACGGGGGACATAGACGAGCCAGCGTTGCACCGATTGGTAGAATTTCTAATTCAACAAGAAATAGGAGGCATCTGGGCGCTGGGGACGGGCAGCGAGGACATGAATCTGGCTTTTGATAAGCGCCTGCAAGTCGCCAGAATAGTATGTGAAGTAAATGGCGGCCGCATTCCCCTGGTGCTCGGTGCGGGGTTTTTTGCCATGGAGGATATCCTTCGTTTCATGGAGCAGACAGCGGACCTCAAATGCGATGCCTACCATGTTATGCCCTACCATGTCCTGCTGAGCTTTGATCGGCTGGAGTGGTTTTACCGGGAGCTGGCCAGAGCCGCTCCCCGCCCCCTTTGGATGTACACCAGTGCTAATTGGAGTAAACCTTTGACTCCGGAGTTTGTATCCAGGCTAAAGGACTGCCCGAATATTGCAGGAGTAAAATACAGCACTAAAGATAGCGTAAATATCTTCAAGGTCGCGTCTCTTGCAGAGGACGGCTTTCAGGTCATCACCGCCGTGGCCAGCCAGTTCTATGCGTGTCTCTCCATGGGGAGCCCGGCGCACACCTCCAGCCTGGCAAGTGCCTTGCCCGAGGCAATGATCAAGATCTACACGCTGTTTACCAATGGACACCATGATGGGGCCAAGGCAGCCCAAAGAGAGCTCAACGCGTTTTTGAGTGCATGGCCAAAACGGCTCAAAGACGACAATTTTCTACAAGCAGCCCAAGAGAAGTATATCCTTTCTTTGAGGGGTATATGTGAGCCCTATACAAGCTCTTATTACTCGGAGGTCAACGAGGAGGAAAAGGTTCTACTCCAGAGGCTGTTGACTGAATTTGATGTTGGTTTTAGGCATCAGTAAGGCTGAAGTTGGTTGCTTCACGCGATTATTTCTCTTGCTATACAAGGAACTGCGCAAAATCACGTAATGCTTTCATGACCGTTTTAATCGATAAAAAATACAATTGGCAGCACCTCAAACGCGATGGCCTGGAATGCTGGTTTATCGGTTCGGAAAG
>CAYVDE010000102.1:3402-11527 GCA_964450535.1 uncultured Desulfobacterales bacterium | reverse complement strand
GGCGATAAGAAACAGGATAAGGAACGCGTTCAGGACAAGACCGGAATAGGCATAGTCCTTGTCTCCCAGTTCTTGTATGAGGGGAATCGACTTGATGGAGAGAAGAAGGCCCACGGCCAGAATCACGGGAATCAAAGTGAGGAGGGGGACCCATACGGGAAACGGCAGACCGTGAGCGCGCTCCCAGAGAACGAGCCCCGAGGCCAAGCCCATAGCCAGGAATGGGAATAGAAACCCCAGGACCGCACGATTGTTGGTCTTTCTGAACTTCAGAAATCCCATGCAGGCACCCGGATCCTTTCCGACCGCTTCAGTCAGACGCCCACCTACCTTATCCCCGCAACCGGTGTTTGTAAAGCACAGTACTCATATGCCCCAGGCCGGGTTTGTACTCGTGTGTTTTTTGTCTTCGCTCATGTCGCCACGAAGACCGCGAATAAGGTTTTCTTTGTGATCTCCGTGGTGATTAAACAGGATGAGAGTCGTTGTACCCGCCGGCAAAAGGGCTTGCGTCGCAAACGTCAACTCCGTAGAATTGATTTTGGTTTTGCGATGATGGGCAAGACCCCTGTGCGATTTTACCCGGCACGGGGGCCTTGCAACAGCAAGCGGATCATTTCAGGGAAACCCCGGTCATCCGGAGGAGGTCAAACAATGGCGGAACTGACCATCTGGAAAACGGAAGAGATGAACCGTCTCAGACGAGACATGGGCCGCATGTTTGCCCGGGTCTGGGACGACTTTGGAATGGAACACACGCTCCCCCATACCGGAGGTATCGACTCCGTGGAACTAACAGACAGCGGGGACTTTCTCGTGCTCAGGGCCAAGACCCCGGACATCGACCCGCAGGACCTTGCCGTGCGGGTCTCGGAGGACCGGCTCACCGTTCAGGGGACCTCCCGGAGGGGGAATGTAGAGGGCGATGAGCGGGCAAGGAGCATTCAGACCCGCTACGGCACGTTCTTGCGTAGTATGCGACTGCCCTGCCGGGTGGTCCCGGAAGAAACGGAGGCCACTTTCAATGACGGCGTGCTGGAAGTCGTGCTTCCCAAGCGCAAAATCGAGTCCTCCCGGGAAGTCGAGATCCGGATCACCTGATCATGCAGTTCCCTTCCAGGAGGTCTTTGATGCCAGGAAAAAAGAAATCAGAATCCAACAGAGTACCTTACGAGCAATTGAGGTGGCAACTGGATCCGGCGTCTCTTACCTATGAAACCACGGACGACCTTAAACCGCTGACGGAAATAATCGGCCAGGACAGAGGGATCGAGGCCTTCCGCTTCGGGGTGGGGATGCACAAGCAGGGTTACAACGTCTTTGTTACGGGCATCGCCGGAACCGGGAGGATGTCCACCGTCCGAAAACTCCTCGAGCAGATGGCCGAGAAGAGAAGAGACGGGATTCCCGACGACTTGTGTTACGTGAATAATTTCAAGACGCCTGAAAGCCCGATACTCCTGCGGTTTGCCGCCGGAAAAGGCGGCATTTTCAAAAAGGACATTCACGACTTCCTGGAACACCTGAAAAAGGAAGTGCCCGCCCTGTTCGAAAGCCAAGAATACCTGAACCGCAAGAAAGAAATAATGCAGGCCTACGAGAGAAAGGGCAAAGGCTTCTTCAAGGACCTGGACAAAAAAGTCCGTGAGGAAGGATTCGCCCTCGTGGATATTCAGATGGGCGAGGTAAAGCGTCCCGAAGTGGTGCCCCTGGTGGACGGGGAGCCCACTCACATAGACCAGATCGAGGCGCTGGTGGAGAAGGGACGCTTCCCTCAGGAGGAGTATGAGGACCTGAAAAAAAAGCAGGCCGAACTGCGCGAGCAGGTCGACCAGATATTCCTGGAACTGCGGGATCTTCAGAAAGAGGTACAGGAAAACATCGAGAAGACGGACCGCATGTTGTTCATGAAACTGGCCAACGAATCCCTTGCTCCTGTCCGCAGGAAACATGAAGGCGAAAAGGTGCAAAAATTCCTGGACGACATGCTTGAGGACTTGGGCGAAAACGCAAAAATTTTTCAAGGCCAAGACAAGTCGCAGATGCAGGGGTTCCCCTTTTTGATGCCCGAAGGAGACCCTTTCCAGCCTTACCAGGTCAACGTTATGGTGGACAACTCCGAGTTGTCGTCCGTGCCGGTCATCGTAGAGACCTATCCCACCTACCGCAACCTCTTCGGATCCATCGAGCGGGTGGTTGACAGAAGCGGCATCTGGCGGACGGACTTCAGCAGGATCCGAGCCGGTTCCCTGATTAAGGCGAGCGGCGGGTACCTGGTTATCAATCTCATGGACGCCCTGATCGAGCCGAATGTGTGGCCCTCTCTCAAGCGTGCGCTCAAGACCGAGAGAATGGAAATCCAGACATACGATCCCTTCTACCTCTTCACTACCACCGGGCTGAAGCCCGAGCCGGTGGAGATGGACACAAAGGTGATCGTAGTCTCCGAGGACCACATCTATTACCTCCTCCTGAGGTACGACGAGGATACCTCCAAGATCTTCAAGGTGAGGGCCGCTTTTGACACGTCCATGGACAAGACCGAGGAATCCATTCACCAGTTCGCTGAATTCATCAAAATGACGGTGAACGAAGACGGGTTGAGGCCTCTCCATCGCACCGGAGTAGCCGCCATGCTGGAGGAGGCCGTACGCATGACCGGCCGCCAGGAAAAACTTTCCACCAGCTTTCCGGAGATCACGGATCGGCTCCGTGAGGCCGATTACTGGGCCGGGCTGGAAGAGTCCCCCGCCATAATGGGGGAACACGTGGACAAGGCCCTGGAAGCCAGGGTCTATCGGTCCAATCTCATCGAGCAAAAGATCCAGGAAATGATCGATCGAGGAACCCTGATGATCGACGTTGACGGCGAAAAGGTCGGGCAGGTCAACGGCCTGGCCGTCTACGACATGGGGGACTACGCCTTCGGCAAGCCGAACCGGATAACCGCATCCACATCCATGGGGCGTGCGGGCATCATCAACATTGAACGCGAGGCGGACCTCTCCGGAAAGACCCATAACAAGGGGGTCCTTATCCTCGGCGGTTACCTCCGTCATAAGTTCGCCCAGGAAAAGCCCCTCACAATCAGCGCGAGCATCGCTTTCGAGCAGTCTTATGGAGGAGTGGACGGAGACAGCGCCTCGTCAACGGAGATCTACGCCCTTTTGTCCAGCCTCACAGGCGTTCCTCTCAAGCAGTACATAGCCGTTACCGGATCAGTGAACCAGAAAGGCGAGATCCAGGCAATAGGCGGGGTGAACATGAAAATCGAAGGGTTTTACGACTGCTGCCGGATGGCCGGATTGACCGGAAAGCAGGGCGTCGTGATCCCCAAGGCCAACACCAAGGACCTGATGCTTCGTAAAGACGTGGTGGAGGCGGTCACTCAGGGAAAATTCCACGTCTGGTCGGTCGGGACCGTGGACGAGGGCATCGAGATCCTGACCGGAAAGCCTGCCGGCAGGATGAAGGCCGACGGCACATACACCAAAAACAGCATAAACGATCTGGCGGACCAGAAGCTCCGGAAACTCGCCGAAGGCCTGAAGCGGTTCGGCAACTCGGAACCGGCGGAAGAAAAAGGCGGTAAAAAGACAAAGGGCAGCAATGCCGGCGGAAAAAAGAAGGCGCTTTATTGAACCTGCGACGCGCAAAGACGCACAACCGGCAGACCTTGACCCTCGAGGTCATCTCCCTTAGCAGCCCCATTGAGGAAAAGATCGCCTGGGCGGAACAGGCCTACCGCGAGACCGGCCCCAGGCTGTCCGTGCACCCCGAGACCTCGATACTCATCGAACGGTTTGAGGCGGCAGCCGCCGCTTCCCGCCGCATGATGCAGGAATCAGGGATCATGGGGATCTGCCGCGAGTGCGATCAGCGTGAAGGGGGCTCCTGCTGTGGAAAGGGCATAGAAGACAGATACAGCGGTGTCCTTCTCCTGATCAACCTCCTTCTCGAGCACCCCCTGCCTCACAGACGCTACGACCCGGCGGGATGTTTTTTCCTCGGCCCATCCGGGTGCGTACTCTCGGCCAGGCATGTAATCTGCGTCAACTACCTCTGCAATAAAGCCACGAACTCCGTTCCGTCGAAACACCTGTCTTCTCTTCGTGACTGCGAGGGAGAGGAACTCCTTGTCCTGTTCCTCCTGGAGGAAAGGGTGAAGAAAGAGCTGTTGCGGTGTTGAGGGATAAACAAGGGCACCACGAACCGCAAGGACTCCGGGCCATGCCCCCCCATGTGTGGAGTGCCATGGAAGCCGTGGCACGGTTCTGTGATGAACGACAAGTGGGAGACGTGGGAGCCCTGGGTTTTCGACGTTCCAGCGAACTGGGCCGGGTGCTCCCCTGCCTGGAAAGGATGGCGGAGGACCGGATCCTCATCCCGGGCGAGACGCGGTTTTTGGACATGGGCTGTGCGGACGGCAGGGTGAACCTGCTGCTCGGGTACGTGACCCGGCTCTCAGCAGGCATAGAACTGGATGACTGGATCCTTGACGACTATTCAGGCCTTAGGCATGGGATCGAGACCGAGCTGTCCGGCCTCGGGCTTCTCCCTCTTCCGGACAATATCCGGCTCTTTTCGGGCGATTCCACGGATGATCGCCTGCATGACAGGATTGAGGCGGAAACCGGGACATCCTTCAAGGCCTTTGACCTCTTCTACACCTACCTCACCATGCATGAGGAATTCGCCGCTCTGATCGCCGGAAAGGCGAGGCCGGGGGCGGTATTTGCCGTGTACGGCCTGGAACGCATTCAGCCGCGCTTGCCCGGATTCGAGCTACTCACGCCACAACGGGCCCTCAACGGAATCCTGGCGCTTTACAGGAAAAAATGACCATGCATTCCCCCTGCGGTTCAGAAGGACCTCTTCATGTCTTCCAGGCGCGCATCACAGGTCTGAGACGCGCCCTGCACAGGCTGCTTGTCAGGGGCGGCCCGCCTTTCCGAGTATTTCTTCGATAGTGCCTGAGAGGTCGGACAGCCGAAAGGGTTTTTGTATAAAACCGCTGCAACCACGGTCCAGAATTTCTCTTGCCTCTCCGTCCAGGCTGTACCCGCTGGAGAGCAGCACGCGGACGCCCGGATCAATCAGCTTCAGCCTGTCGAATGTCTCTCCCCCGCCCATGTCCGGCATAATCATGTCCAGGATGACGAGGTCGATCTCGTCACGGTGCCGTTTATAGACGTCAAGGGCCGTTGTCCCGCTTCCGGCCCTGAGAACCCGGAAACCCAGCGTCTCCAGCATCTGCCCTGCAACCTCGGAAATAATCTCTTCATCGTCAACAACAAGGATGGTCCTGAGTCTTGTCATTTTCCGCTCCTCCATGAGCACCTGTTCCTTCCTTTTCCGGCCGCCTGCAACGGGCAGATAGAGATCAAAGCATGTCCCTCGGCCGACTTCGGAATTCACTTCGATGAGCCCTCCATGGCTTTCCACAGTGCCGTGAACGGATGCCAACCCGAGGCCGGTTCCGACTCCGATCTCCTTGGTCGTAAAAAAAGGATCGAACGCCTTGGCCATGGTCCGCCTGTCCATTCCCACTCCCGTATCTCGAACACTGATTTTAACGTACCTGCAGTCCCTGACACTCGGCCGCTGCTTTTTCACCAGGTCAGCGGAAACACTCCGAGTGGCAAGTGTTAATTCTCCGCCTCCGGGCATGGCCTCGGACGCGTTAACACAAAGTATCATCAAGGCCTGCCTGATTTGCATCACATCGGCCTCAACAGGGTCCAAGCCCCCGGTCAAATCGAGAAGGACTCGAATATCCTTTCGGGTCTCTCCCATTGTCGCGGCCGTTGATTTTACTATTTCATTCACATCGACGGATCTGACCTGGACTTTGCCCTCCCGGGCGTAGGCAAGCAAATGGCGGGTCAGGTCCGAGCCTCTATCCACGAGGCTTTCAATATGCTCCAGCCTACTGTAGACCACGTGAGAGGGATCTATCTCCAGTTTCCCGAGAGAGGCGTTTCCCTGCACACCCATGAGCAGGTTGTTGAAGTTGTGGGCAATGCCCCCGGCCAGGGTGCCGATGGCCTCCAGGCGCTGGGATTGCATCAGCCGAACCTCTAATGCCTTTTTCTCCTTGCGGGCCTGAATCCGATCCGTGACGTCCCGCGCGGCCCCACGTACCACCAACGGGCGGCCTTCAGCATCCCTGATGAGGTCGTTTCGATACTCCGCAACTATCTCATCGCCCTCTTTTAGACGAATTCGCATCAACCCCTCCACGAAACCGTCTTTGAGAACCCTCTCCAGGTATGCCGGAAACTCCTTCCTCACTTCTTCAGGCATGATCTCCCTGGCATTCAGGCCCGCCATTTCGCCCCGGTCGAAACCGTATTTCTCCCAGGCCCGGTTAGTCTCGAGCATGTTTCCCTGCAAGTCGTGCGCGTACACCAGATCCGGGATATTGTCGAACAAGTCCCGGTACCGGGTCTCGGATTCTGCAAGCGCCTCCTCGGCCCGCCTGCGTTCCTCGATCTCAGACCTCAATAGATTATTGGCCCGGGAGAGCTCGGCGGTTCGCTCCTCCAGCATGCCTGAAAAATACTCCTTGAGTTCAACGCGCTCCCGGTTCTCACGGCAGGCGCGGCGGGCGGTCATCAAGGTCAACACGATGAAAAGGAGGGTCATGGCCGCAAGCGCGCGGTAAATCTCGCCGGGCATCAGGAGAAACCTCATGAACAGCGGCACAAGGGCGGGCAGGGAAAACAGATAGAAAGCATCGAAAAATACAGAGAACGAGCCGACGGCGCCTGCAACCATACCGCACAGCACAATTATCAGCAGGGCCTGATGAAGGGGTGAATTGTGCGGGAAGAGAAATACCGCCGAACTCCCCCACAGGGCACCAGACAGGAAGATTCCTGAAATAAAAGCGCGTCTCCACGCTCGACCATTTGCCGCCTGAGGGGCACTCTTTAGATATGCAGAAAGCAGGGCTGCACGGGCGGCGAGTACCACACCGGTGGCCGCGAGCCAGACTACGAGGACGCGCCCCGGGACTTCCCCACGGAGAAAAAAGGCCAGGATCGCAGCGTTGATCAGGGTAGCAATCATGGCCCCGGGCGCCTGCCGGTAGATGGCGTCTACGAGTTGTGCGTTGATACGGGCTTCCCGATCCTTATATTCCAAACCTGACCCCTCTTAAAAGGCCCAGCCTTAAGCGGGCCCGGTCACGATTAATGCACCGGGGCCATGGGGAGCACCGGGACCGGGAATCAGTCTTTGCCGCTCAGGGCAAGCTTGCGCTCCATCTCCTTCATAAAGTCCCGGTATACCCGGTAGTGTTCCGTGTCCTCGTAATCAATCTCACCTATGGGGACCTGATCAAAGGTGAATATGGTCGCCTGTGAACAGGCAAGGAGAATCGGGGAGTGCGTTGCCACTATGAACTGTGCATGACCGGCCTTTCCCGTCTCTTCGAGCAGGTTGAGCAGGTCGAGTTGCGTACGGGGGGAAAGCGCCGTTTCCGGCTCGTCCATGAGATAAAGCCCCTTTATGCGATAACGAGCCCCGAAAAAACTCATCAGTGATTGGCCGTGAGACTGGGTCATGAGGGATTTTCCCCCAAAATACCTCAAGGTCTCCGGGTCGGACACGGCCCATTCGTCCAGGTTCCGGGCGAAGTCGTAAAACATCTCCGAGGAAAAAAAGGATCCAGACACGTACTCGCCGGCCCACTCGACGTCTATGTAGCGCCAGAGCAACCGTTCGTAAGGGTTGATCTCGAACCGGCTCGTCTCGATGGTCTGCCAGATATGTATGCCGCAACGATCTGCAATGGCGCGAAGGAGGGTGGACTTGCCGCTGCCGTTTTCTCCCACGAAAAGGGTGACAGGGGTCTTGAGCTCCAGGGACCTGGTTTTTTGAAAGGTCTCCAGGTTAAAGGGGTAATAGGAATCGGTCGGGTACTCTTCTCTCAGAAAGTTGATACCACGAATGTGCATTCAGAACTCCTGGATCCTGATGGCGAAAGTTGGGACAACCTAGAGCAAAAGGCTGGATATGTCAATGATTCGGCCGGCGCTCTCCTCCGCCCCCTCAGCTCACCACCCCAGAGTCCTTTGCTGAACTGTTCACGAACCACGAATCACGAACCACGAACCAC
>CAYVDE010000102.1:0-3302 GCA_964450535.1 uncultured Desulfobacterales bacterium | reverse complement strand
ACGTGAATATCCCCGATGCCAAGCTCTTCCAGAAAGGCCGTCATCGCCCGTCTTGCCTTTTCAGGCGTGGCCGGTGGACCGAAACGGGATGCGCCCAGGGTCAGAAAGATCTGGTTTGCCATAAAGTTGTTTGAATAACGAAACACATCTTTCAGGAGATCAGCAAGGTTCCGGCTGGACCGATGGACATATATGATTGGAAATGACTCAGGGTCCTCCTCGGAGCGCTTTATATCCCCTGACGTCTCGATGCCCTTGCCCTTAAGAAAGGCCTTCAGGAGCTCCCCAGCATACTGGAGGCACTGATCAGGGCTCTTGGAAAGATTGATGCGGGCCTTGCCTTTCACACCGGCTTGGCGCGCCGCCCGGCGCCCAATATCCGTCAGAGGGGTCTGAGGCTCAGCCGATTTCATTCGGCCATCGGCGTCTACGTGGACATAAACGGTGTTGAAGTTGACGCACAGGGCGCCGTTATAAGCATCGTATGGGTTGAGACTTCGGTTCGTGCCGTGAAGCACGAGGCCCGGCTCGAAAAAACGGTTGTCCAGCAATATGTGACGCAACTTTATCAGGCCCTGGGTCCTGAGCTCATGTGTGATCCTGTCCAGTTCCTCGGATACCAGAAAAGGGTCACCCCTCCCTGAAACCAACAGATCTCCTTCCGGCGTCAAGCGGAACAGGGTGATGAAACGGTAGTCCGGTCCCAGTTCTTCAAGGGCGGCCGCTGCCGTTAGAATCTTCAGTATCGATGCGGGGACAAGAGGCTTGTAAGGGTGGTGTGAGGCCAGGACGCGGCCTTGGGCATCCACCGCCATGACCGCGCCGTCGCCTGCAAGGCGTGGGAGCCCCTCGATCAATACCGAGGAAGCGGCTTCACCCGGCCGGAGGCCGAAGCCCGCCCACACCGAAAGAGCTGCCAATAAGACGGTCGAAACCAGCAGGATTCTTTTCATGAATCGAGCCCCTTGCAACTGAAGCGGCCGTCAGGCAGGCTGCCCTTTCAGGCCAATTTCTTCCGCCGCCTCGCGCATGCCCATGATGGTGTCGGTTATGAGATCGCTCAGTTCCACACCAAGCATTTGCGCACCCCGCTCGATTATGGATCGATCCACACCGGCGGCGAACCGCTTGTCATTCCACTTCTTTTTTACGGACTTAGCCTTGAGGTCCATCACGCTCTTGGACGGCCGCACAAGGGCCGTCGTCACCACCAGGCCGGTGAGTTCGTCAACGGCGTAAAGCGTCTTCTCGAGGTCCGTCTCGGGCTCGACCTCCGAGCAGATGCCCCAGCCGTGGCTCACCACGGCGCGGATGTAATCATCGGGCCAGCCACGCTCTTTTAGTATCTCGCCGGACTTGGTGCAGTGTTGATCAGGATACTTCTCGTAGTCCAGGTCGTGAATCAGGCCGATGATTCCCCATTTTTCCTCGTCTTCTCCCCGCTTGCGTGCCGCGTAGCGCATCACGGCCTCCACGGCCAGGGCGTGCTTAATGAGGCTGTCCGACTGGTTGAACTCCTCAAGGAGCCGTAAGGCCTCCTCGCGCGTAGGTACGTTGGATGTCATGGGTCCCTCCTTTCTCACGTAATCGGCTCGGCAAATACAACCTGCGTAAGACACTACCGCCGGCCGGAGGAAATGGCAAGGACGCTGAGGCGGTTCATGAGAAGCCCCGGGCGGACTCGAGTTGCTTGCGGCATCGGGCCTATTGAATCCCCGGGAATCGTGTTTAGTTTGTTTCCATCCAGAAATGGTCTCTGATCTTGAAAAAAAATCCTCATTTCTGAATTGGAAACTTGCTGGTGCCCGAAAAGCGTTTCCGGCTGCATCTTGCGCAAAGGCGCGGGTACTCGGAGAGAAAGCATATAATATAAATACCAGAAAGGGAATAATGATGATAAGCTGTGCCGAATTGACTCCGGACATGCTGCCGAACAGGCTTGCCGTTCACGGCGATAAAGACACGGGCTTTCAACAGGCGCGGGAACTGGCGGGAAAGGAGGCGCGAAAGCACATGACCGATCCCATGCTTCTTGGCTGGTACGATCGCATCACCGGTGCCTTTTCCCCTCAGGTGGAGTGCTGCAGCGAGGAGAAACCCGGTTGGGTCGTATACGCGGAGAGCCGCGGCGGAACCCTTACCGTGGACGTAAACAATGGGGCCTATTATTTCATTTACCGTGATTTCCCATGAAAAGTCTTTTTGAACTTCCACTGTCTGAACTCGATAGGACCTGAAATCCCGTCAATCGATCAGCGCCTGCAGCGGCTGTCCACCCTTGATCACGGCCCTTTGATATGGTAGAAGCCCTCCTGTGGATATCAAAACCACCAAGGCGCGCGGAGAATAAACGGAAATGCCCGTTGAGACCCATGAGCTCCTGATTTCTTCCACGGATCGCACCGACATTGTCGACCTCACACCCCAGGTCGAACATATACTCCAAGACCAGCCCATTCGAGACGGTCTTTGCATTCTCTTTGTTCCCGGCTCCACAGGGGCCCTCACAACAATAGAGTACGAAAGCGGTGTCCTTGAAGACCTGAAGCAAGCCATCGACCGAATCGCCCCTGAATCAATTCCATATGCGCATGACGCCAGGTGGGGAGACGGAAACGGATACAGCCACGTTCGTGCCGCCCTCATCGGCCCTTCATTGCATATTCCCATAATAAATGGTATGCTCGCGCTTGGCACTTGGCAGCAGATAGTGCTCCTGGACTTTGACAACCGCCCCCGGGAGCGACGAATCCTCGTCCAATTCCACGGAGACTGATCATCGAGGCCCCTGAGTCACCCTTTCCTCTGATGCGGGAAAGGGTGAAGGCATTTTATGGGGCTTTTCCTGTTTCCGGGAAAGCCCGAAAGGCGTTTTGACTCGCTCGCATCCAGTAGAGGCAACGATTGGAAGCCCAACAAAAAACTAAAAAAATAAGCTTTGAAGACTCTAAACTGGTCAGATCGCTCTGTGGTGAGCACAACTCAAACTTAAAAAGGCTTGAAGAAAAGATCGGAATGGCCGTTAACATGCGAGGAAACGAGTTTCTTCTGCAGGGAAGGGACTGGGAAATCGAGTTAGGGGCCAAGATAATGCTTCAACTGTACGACCTTCTCAAAAGCGGCTATCCCGTCTACGAGAGCGATGTGGACTATGCGGTCCGAATCCTGAGCGGAAACAGGTCTAAAGACCTGAAGCAGATATTCATGGACCGGGTGTACATAACATCGGGCAGGAAAATCATTACGCCCAAGACCGTCAACCAGAAAGATTATATTGACAGCATTCGAAGATACGATATTGT
>CAYVDE010000101.1:0-11914 GCA_964450535.1 uncultured Desulfobacterales bacterium | reverse complement strand
TTACGGTGAGGGTCACCACGTTTGTGGCGTCTCCCTCGCACGAGGCGATGGTCTCGATGTCGCCGGGGCTGTCCACAATGCCCTCGGCCAGACAAAACCCGGCAACATGGTTCGGCTCATCCCCTGGCGTACGCATGACCACGGCGTAGGGGCGGCCCTGAACCCTAATGGACAAGGGCTCCTCACGGACCAGGTCCATGGGAGAGGATTTCTTTGATTTTCCTTCGAGAATCAGGACTGTAAAAGGTGTTGTGTTATTGCTCAAGAAGCCTCCATAAAACAACGCAATGAAAAGGCGTTTTGCGGCCCTCGTCGACCTTCTGCCTCCGGGCGTTCACTTCCTCTCGAGCACAGCAGGGCATCCGGCTATTCTGGAACCCCTGCGCGTCTTCTCACCTCACAGCGGTCTCCCTTGGAAACCTGAAAAAGTCGCTCATGGACCTGGTGTGAGACGTTACCAGAAAAACAATTCCCGGGAGACATGGCGGGCCCTCAGGCCGAAGGTCTTCTTGATCTCGCCCAGGACAAAGGCCTGCATGGCCGGAGGTCCGCACAAATAGAAACTCTGATCCGCGCTCATATGCCGGCTCAGCACTTCAGCCGTGACCCGGCTGTGTTCAAAGCTGACGCCGTTCCCAGGTTCCTGGAGGCCGGGCGCTTCTTTCTCCCTGCTCAGGACATGAACTACCCGCAAGGGCATGTTGCGGGTCATGCCCTCCAGTTCCTCACGGTCGAAGATGTCTTGGCTGGTCTTGTTGGCCCAAATGAGGACCGTAGGCACCGCCCTGCCGGATGCCTCGAAATGTCTCAGCAGGCTCAAAAAGGGTGTGATACCCACGCCCCCGGCTATGAGGGCCAGCGAAGCCTGATCCTCGGCCCGGGAGCAGAAGATCCCGTAAGGGCCTTCACAGCGTAACTTTGTACCGGGTTCGAGGGCGTGGACCTCCCTGGTGAACCGCCCGGCCTCCTTAATTGTGAAACGGAGTTCTTTCTCCGCCGGTTCGCCTGAGATGGTAAAGGGATGGGGCTCGCTCAGGCCCCTGCCCCTTGGAATGCGCAACATGGCAAACTGTCCGGGCCGGCGACAGGCCAGGTTCCCCAGTCCTCCCGGTGCGTTAACATAGACCGATCTTGTATCGTGACTTTCCGGAACCACCCTCGCAACACGGCAGACAGCATGCCCCTTTCCATGAAGCACCTCGACCAGGCGCATGATCAGGGCTAGTGCCAACACCACGGCCAGAAATGCCAGCACCTGGAGCCGGGGAAACTCATTGATGGTGCTTCCCCGGAATCCGGCGTGTACCAGACCCATGGGCACAGCGCCATATGCCAGCAGATGAAACGGCTTCCATATGCGAAAAGGAAGGCGGAACCGGGTCCCCAGAAAAGCGGGGATGGCGGCGGTGATGAGTATTATAAGAGCCAGCCGCCCGACGACCACCTCCCAGATTTCCGTTGTCAGCAGTGCCGCACTCACCAGGTCCGCGCCGCCAAGGGTATAGAAACGCTGAAACTGCAAGAGAACATGGCCCAGGAGGAGGCCCAGGGTAATCGCGGCAAGAGGCTTGTGTACCCGAAGCATCCTGTCCAGGCCGATCGACCGCTCCACCAGTTTATTGCGGCTTCCCAGAAAGACCAGGATCACAAGCATTGCCAGGCCGTTCTGGGCCAGGATTGAACTGACCGCCGCGGCCATGCCCGACGCCCCCATTGAGGGAATCGCCGGCAAAAAGGCGGCCGCCCAACCCACGATCAAGACCGTCGAGGGCAGGACAGCCAGGAAGAGCAGCAATCTGGGCGAAAGGCCCTTCATAATAGGGAACCAGGCGACTAGAGGTCCTTGCCGGACTCAAGAGAGGAGAGGAAACTAACGATGATCTCCCTTTCGGAATCCGTCACCTTTGCCCCATTCTTCTGCATCCGGGCCACATATTCGTCCCAGGCCCGGGCGTCACGCTTGCCGATTTTTCGTTGGACTCTCTTCAGGTTGTGGCAGGCCGTACAACTCTCCTGCACCAAGGTCCGGGCTTCCGCGTATTCGTCAGCCCCGGCAGTGGAACAAACCGAAACCACCATAAATGCCGCAATAAACAGTACAACCGCCGAAAATGTCTTTATCATCGAGTAGCTCCCCGTGAGGAAATGAATGGTGTCAAGTAGTCCTGAACCGGCCGAATAAAACGTTTCAGCCGGCCGCTTCCAGCGCGGCTATCCTTTCTTCAAGCGGCGGGTGGGTCATGAAGAGCCGCCGTATACCCGAGGCCCTGGATCCGGAGATCCCGAAGGCCGCCATCTGATCGGGCAGATGGGGCTGGGCAGCGGATTGTTGAAGACGCCTGAGCGCGGCCACCATTTTTCTGCGCCCCTCCAGGGCCGCCGAACCTGCATCAGCCCTGAACTCCCGCCTCCTACTGAACCACATTACAATGGTGCTGGCCAGAATACCGAACACTATCTGGGCGGCAATGGTGGAGATAAAGAAGCCTATGCCGTGCCCCCTCTCGTTCTTCAATATGACGCGATCTACAAAGTGCCCAACAACACGGGATATAAAAATGACGAATGTATTGACGACACCTTGAACCAGGGCGAGTGTCACCATGTCTCCGTTGGCTACGTGACTGATCTCATGACCGAGAACGCCTTCCACCTCATCACGGTTCATGGCCCTGAGCAGTCCCGTGCTGACCGCCACCAGGGCCTTATCTTTCCTCATGCCCGTGGCAAAGGCATTGGGATCGGGCGCATCGTAAATCGCAACCTCGGGCATATTGATTCCCACCGAAGCGGCCTGCCTGCTGACTGTATTGATGAGCCAGGCCTCTGCTTCATTTCTCGGCGATTCTATGACCTTGGCCCCTGTAAGCCGCTTCGCGGTCCACTTGGAAATCGCAAGAGATATGAAAGACCCCCCGAACCCGAAGACGGCCGCAAACACAAGAAGGTTTCCCATATCAAGGCCTACCCCGTGCTGGTCGAGGATAGAGTCGACCCCCAACAGGCTGAGAACGACAAAGAGTACGGCCAGTATTGCGATGTTGGTAATGATAAAGAGCATTACACGCTTCATTTGTCTGTCTTCCTCCTCTCCTTCAGCTGATCTATTATAGTAAATATTTTTTTGGACGAATCAAGGCCTTTACCCCCGGACTGATTTAATTCATGATCGGGGCTGCCTGTTCCTGAAAGGCAGAATATCGTATTTTCCAGTTTGACATATCGTATACTCCGGCGCTAGCTTTTCGACACGGGACATACACGCCCGGCAGGAGTCAGCCCATGCATCCGGTTTTTGGAAGTGTCATGACTTGGACGGGCCGGGCCACAAGAGGAGATCGTTAGTGATGGAAGAACAGAGAAAGATCCGCCTCACGGAGACGGTAGCGGGTTCCGGTTGAGCCTCCAAACTGGCTCCGGGGGACCTGGACAGAGCTTTGTGCGGCATGGAGTTTCCGACGGACGAAAATCTCATTGTAGGCCTGGAACGGGCTGACGATGCGGGAGTCTACCGGGTAACGGACGATATCGCCTTAATTCAGACCGTGGATTTTTTCACCCCCATCGTCGACGACCCTTACTGGTTCGGCCAGATCGCCGCAGCCAACGCCTTGAGCGATGTATACGCGATGGGAGGGGTACCCAAGACCGCCATGAATCTTGTGGCGTTTCCCGTCAAGGACATGGACATATCCATCCTGCGGCAGGTTATTCAGGGCGGCCTGGACAAGATGAAGGAGGCCGATGTAGTCTTGGTGGGCGGACACAGCGTTGAGGACAAGGAACTCAAGTACGGTCTCTCCGTCACAGGATTCATCCACCCTGATCGAGTCCTCACCAAAAAGAATCTTCAAGTGGGCGATGTGTTGGTCCTCACCAAGCCCCTGGGTACAGGCATCATAAATACGGCCATAAAGGGGGCGTTAGCCTCTCCGGAAATTATCGATGTCGTGACCCGCCTAATGGCGCAACTGAACCGCATCCCCGCAGAGGTTATGCCGGATTATACAGTACATGCCTGCACTGACATCACCGGGTTCGGCCTTCTGGGGCACATCACTGAGATGGTACGGGGTTCGGGATGCAGTGTGCGGCTCCGCGCCGACAGCATACCGTTACTTCCGGAGACCTTGGATTACGCCTCCATGGGTCTTGTACCGGCCGGGGCTTATAATAACCGTGATTTCTATCAACAAATTGTGCGCTTTGAACCCACAGTTGATCCCTTTTTAAAGGAGGTCCTTTTCGATCCACAGACGTCCGGGGGGTTGTTGATCTGTATCATTCAGCATGAGGCGGACGAGTTCCTGTCGGCCCTTAAAAAACGCGGTATTCCCGAGGTCGCCGTCATCGGGGAAGTCGTTTCCGATCCAGCTGAAATCATTACTGTCTCATAGCTCGTGCTCGGCCACGAAGCAAGCTCCGGGGCCCAACAGGTTAACAACTCAGTGTTGCTCCTTCGCCGAATCGCTTGTTGGGAAAACCGCTGAAAAGGTGGAACCCCCTGAATTTATACAATCATTTCCACTCTCGCAGTCTTTGCATTGATCAATGCTTCCCGGGCAGGCTGCACCCTCCTGTTCCAGGAAGCGACAGCGGTTTGAAGTCATATTCAATTGAAAGCCGTAACGCTCTGCAAAGACCTTCATGCGCAGAAGGTCCGAGCCCTTGCCACCGGCGTTGAAATCAAAGGGACGTTTTGAAGAATAATCAATGATGTCCTGGGTGGCGAAACAACCCTCGAATATTCTCCTGCTATTCTCCGGCTCAATCCCGACTCCATAGTCTTTCACCACCAGTTCAACGCCCTTTCCAACGCCTCGCACAAAAATCTCTGTGCGCCCTCCGTCGGGGATGTTTTCAACAGCATTCCTGACCAGGCCGTCCACTATCTTTTCCGTCACATCTCGAGGCATTCTGACGGAGACATCCGTCTCAAGGCGCTTGACGATGTCAATGCGGCGGTGTGCGTGTCTTTCCTCCAACTCCTGTAACCGCTCCTCCACAAACCCACCCAGAGGGATTTCCTCCAGCGGGCTCTCTCGAAGGCCGAACTCCTGCTCCAGCCTGTCCCGCAACCACTGGACCACCTCTCCTTCCCCCACTCTTTCGGCGAGCAGGGCCTCCAGTTCTTCGACGCATTGATCCAGCATACAGGACATGAGCGGGTAAACCCTGTATGCACGGTCCATCATGATATCCTCCACCTGGGCCTGAATCTCGAGGATGCGTTGGAGGTTTCGCTCAGCCCTCTTGACCGTGGTCGACCATGCCTCTTCAGGGACTGCCTTGAGCTTCTTTTTAAGCAGGTTCAAAGAGGCCAAAAGGACGGCGACCGGGGTCTTAAGCTCATGGGAGAGATGATTTATGATCTTTTCCTTGGCCCTGTTAAGGCTTGCGACCTCCTGATAGGCCTCCTTCAATTCCTTGGAAAACTCCGCGTTAGCAATGGACAAGGCAACCGTGCCGGCGATCATGGTCAGAAGCCTCTGGTCCTTTTGATCAAAGGCCTCACCCTTTTTATTTATGGCGATGAGAACTCCGATGAGCGTACCCGCGGCGTCAAGCGGGACAATAATTATGTTTTTTGTAGGAAACCCGACATGTTCATCAAATTCACGATAAAAGTCCGGGTCTTTTGAAGTATCGACTAAAACGGCCGGCTCACCCCTTTGAACCACACGTCCCAAGATCCCCTTGTCAACCGGATGGAAGGCATTCTTGATCTGATCTTCAATTGAGGAATCCTCATAGGCAACCCCCAAGAAATATACATTCTTTCGGTTCTCATCAAAGAGGCCCACGACCGCTCCCTCAGTATTGAGAAGCCGTTTAACCTCCTGGCTGATAAAATCAAGGAGTTCTTCCAGCACGGGATGCCTGGGCAGCGAGCTGCTTATCTGAAAAAGAGTTTCATTTATGCGCTCGTTCCTGCGTTCTTCAGTGATGTCGCGAAGGATAAAAAGTTGTTCGGATGTGTCCGGGGTCCCTTGGGAAGAAAGCTGCCCGCGAATGCTCACATCCCGGATGCGGCCATCCTTGGTCAGCCGTTTGGTCTCAACCGCGGCCTCCGGATCCTCTCTGAACGTTTTCAGGATTTCCCGTGCCTCGGCTTCCAGTCCCGGGGGGATATAGGGGACTTTCCGCCCGATAAGCTCTTCAAGCGTCCAGCCGAACACCTTTGTGAATGCGGGATTTATGTATGTTGTCTTGCCCGATGATGTGAATACGATCATGGGATAGGGAACAAAGTCAAAGAGGTTTTTCATTTTCCGTCGCGCTTTGCGCTTGGCGGCGAATTCCCGCTCATAGCGCTCCTGGGCCTCTTTGAGCGCGCTCATAGTCTTGAACTTCTCTGTTGCATCCCGGGCGATTCCCCTAAACCCCAGCTTTCTCCCTTGATGGTTCTTGACCAGGTGTGCGGATAACTCTATCACCCTTCTGTTTCCCGCTTTATCCGTTGTCTCCCATATGAGATTGGAGAAACTCTGATGGCTGATCCAAACCTTGTTGAACGCCTCACGAAACTTCCTCGCGTGCTTGTCATCCATCAGTTTTTCAAGGCTTTGATTTTGGAGTTCTTCCCTGGGATAGCCCAGCACCTTGCAAAGTGAGTTGCTGAATTCTATGAGGTTGCCATGGTTGTCCATCTCATAAAAACTATCGCCGGACTCGTCGATCAGGTCGCGCAACAGCATTTCAGTTCCGTCGGCCGTCTCAGGCGGTGATACGGATTCGTTCATATCGCCCTACTCCTCCCTCTTCTCACCTTGCCTCTTTCAGGGCTGATCCCCGAGCACGGCCTCCACCACCTTATCGCCCACGGCCCGGGTGCCCATGCCCATACGCCCGGCGTCGAGGCTTTTAAGGTCCTCGGCCACCACTTTTCTGACGGCCCGGTTCAGGACGCCGGCGGCCCCGGTCTCGCCGATATGCTCCAGCATCATCTGGGCGGCGCAGACAGCGGCCATGGGATTGATAACCTCCCTTCCCGCATACTTGGGGGCCGACCCCCCTATGGGCTCGAACATGGACACGGATCCCGGGTTGATGTTCCCGCCGGCTGCAATGCCCAGCCCTCCCTGAATAATAGCGCCGATGTCCGTAATGATATCTCCGAACATGTTGTTCGTGACGATCACGTCATAGACCTCGGGGTTCTTGACCATCCACATGCAGCAGGCGTCCACGTGCTGGTAGTCGGTCTCAATATCAGGGTACTCCTCGGCGACCGCCGTGAAACGCCTCTCCCACAGATCCGACTCAAAGGTCAGCACGTTCGTCTTGGCCACCAGGGTGAGCTTCCTTCGCCGGTCCCTACTGCGGCACGCTTCAAAGGCGTACCGGATGCAGCGGTCCACGCCTTTGAATGTGTTCACGGACTCCTGCACGGCCACCTCGTCCGGCGTTCCCTTGCGGAGGATTCCCCCGGCCCCTGCGTAAAAACCTTCAGTGTTCTCCCGGATCACCAGGAAATCGATGTCATCCGGGCCCTTGTCCTTGATCGGTGTATAAGCCCCGGGCAGGAGCACCACGGGCCTCAGGTTGATGTACAGGTCCAACTCGAACCTCAACCTCAGGAGGACTTCACGTTCCAGTATCCCCGGTTTCACGTCGGGATGACCAATGGCACCCAGATATATGGCATCCATGGACCGCAGGTCCTGCACCATATTGTCCGGTAGAAGGGTGCCGTCTTTCAGGTAGGCCTCCCCTCCGGCGCTGAATGTCACGAACTCGAAATCAAACCCGCAAAGGGGAGCCAAGGTCCTGAGGACCTTGAGGCCCTCGGCCACCACCTCGGGGCCTGTACCGTCCCCCGGGATAACACCGATACGATAAGTTTTTGCCATTGTATTCTCCTGTTCAGCCCCTTTCATCCCGCAATTGCCGGCACGTCGATGGGGCCTGTCAAGTCTTCATGTTATTCGTGCCATTCTATTGGAATTTTTTGTCATTTTTAAACGAAAGAATTGATTCTCACGAAGAAACGCAAAAAACCGTCATGCGCCGCGGCGTTCCCTGAGCCAGGGAACCAGCCCCCCGGCCCCTATAAGCTCCTGCATGAACAAAGGGATGGGCTCCGCACGAAAGACCGCGTTATCGTGTTCACGCACAATCTCGCCCGAGGCCGGGTCTACGGTCACCCGGTCACCCTCGTTGAGGGACCGCGCCGCATCCGGGGCCTCGAGAAGAGGAAGTCCAATGTTGAATGCGTTGCGATAAAATATACGAGCAAAGCTCTCGGCGATGATAACACGAATACCCGCTTCCCGAATGGCCAGAGGGGCATGTTCGCGGGAGGAGCCGCACCCGAAATTCTTGCCGGCTACGATCACGTCACCGGCCCGGACTCGAGAAGAAAAATCCGGACGCAGGTCTGCGAAGCAGTTTTCAGCCAGTTTCTTACCGTCCGACACGTTCAGGTACCGGGCCGGAATAATCAGATCCGTGTCCACATGGTCCCCGAATCGCCAGACCATTCCTTCAATCTGCATTGTCCTGTTCTCCTTAAAGATCCGAGGGTGAAGCGATTCTGCCCAGAACGGCTGAGGCCGCAGCCACAGCAGGACCGGCAAGAAACACCTCGCTTTTCGGATGACCCATACGGCCGAGGAAATTCCGGTTGCTGGTGCTGAGTGCACGCTCCCCGGCGGCAAGGATCCCTAAGTGACCTCCAAGGCACGGGCCGCAGCTCGGGGGCCCCACCACGGCACCTGCCTCCAGAAAGATCTCCATGATTCCCTCCCGGACAGCCTGAAGGGCGATGTCCCTGGAACCCGGCAGGATGATGACACGGGTGTGTGTGGCCACAGTACGGCCCTTCAACAGGGAGGCCGCCCGGCGGAGGTCATCCAGCCTGCCGTTTGTGCAGGAGCCGATGAAAACCTGGTCCAGCGACACCTTGCCCGCCGCCGAGACCGGACGCACGTTGTCCGGCGAGTGAGGGAATGCCACCTGCAGTTCCACGGCGGACGCTTCCACGCTGATTTCACGTTCCACCTCGGCTCCCGGATCACTCGAATAGAAGACTGGATCCCTGAGGGTTCTTCCGGCCACGTAGGTCCTGGTGATCTCGTCCGGGACGACTATACCATTCTTGGCGCCTCCCTCCACAGCCATGTTGGCCATGGTGAAGCGGTCAGCCATGGGAAGGCGCTCGATGGCCCCCCCGGTGAACTCCAGGGTCTTGTAGCCGGCCCCTTCCACACCGATCTCTCCCAGGGTATAGAGAATGAGGTCCTTTCCGCCCACCCAGGGCCGGAGTTCGCCCTCGTACACAACCCGCACGACCGGAGGCACCTTGAGCCAGGTGGAACCCGCCGCCATGACCGCACCCAGGTCGGTGCTCCCCACCCCGGCGGAAAACGCCCCCAGGGCCCCGTAGGTGCAGGTGTGGCTGTCAGCGCCCAGTACCAGATCTCCAGGCCCCACAAGGCCCATATCCGGCAGGATCACGTGCTCCACCCCGCCGTTACCGGGATCGTAAAAATGCCGAATGCCCTGCTCAGAGGCGAAATCCCGTACCACCTTCACCTGTTCCGCCGATGCTATGTCCTTGTTGGGGACAAAGTGATCGGCCACCAGTACGACACGTTCGGGATCAAACACGCGGCCTGCGCCTATCTCGCGGAACACGCCGATGGCCAGCGGCGCGGTGATGTCGTTGGCCAGTGCCACATCCACGCTGACCTGGATCAGTTCCCCCGGATAAACTGTCTCGCGGCCCGCATGGGCCGCGAGGATCTTCTCGGTGATGCACATGGGTCTTGTCATTTACAGTCCTCGCTCCTCCGGCGCCAGAGACGGATTTTTCTTCAAGTACTCGAGCCGGTTCAGGCCGTTTACATAGGCCTTGGCGCTCGCAGTGATGATGTCAGGGTCCGCACCCTTGCCCAGGGCCACAAGCCCGTTTTCCTTGAGCCGTACCGTCACCTCTCCCAGGGCGTCGGTGCCGCTGCTGGCGGAACTTATGGAGAAGCGCAGGAGCTTGGAGCGGGTACCGGTCATCTTGGCGATGGTGTTGTAGGCCGCGTCGATCGGCCCGTTGCCGAACCCCGCACTCTGCATCTCTTCGCCTTCAATGGTGAGCTTGACCATGGCGGTGGGAACAAGTTGGGTGCCGCTCACCACATTCAGGTACTCCAGCTTGTAAACGTCCGGAGCCCGCAGGATTTCCTCCGCATAGAGCACCCCTATATCCTCGTCAAGTATTTCCTTACGCTTGTCGGCCAGGTCCTTGAACTTCCGGAAGAGGTGATCGAACTGTTCGGGATCCGGCTCATACCCGAGGGCCAGGAGCTTGTCGCGGAAGGCATGGCGCCCCGAGTGCTTTCCCAGGACCAGCCGATTCTGGGAAATGCCCACCATCTCCGGCTCCATGATCTCGTAGGTCAACCGATTCTTGAGCACACCGTCCTGGTGAATCCCGGCCTCATGGGCAAAGGCATTGGCGCCCACTACGGCCTTGTTGGGTTGAATGACGATGCCCGTGATCATGGAGACCAGCCTGCTCGTGGGATATATCTCGCGGGTGTTTATTCCTGTGAAAAGGCCAAGATTTGACCTGTGGTTATAAAGAGTCATAACCACCTCTTCAAGCGAGGTGTTCCCGGCCCGCTCGCCGATCCCGTTGACCGTGACCTCGACCTGCCCGGCCCCTTCCTTGAGCGCGGCCAGGGTGTTGGCCGTTGCCAGCCCCTGGTCGTTGTGACAGTGAACGCTCAAGACCGCCCGGTGCAGGTTGGGTGTGTGAGCCCGCACATAGCGGATCATATCGCCGAACTCGTCGGGCATGATGTAGCCCACCGTGTCCGGAACATTCACTGTTGTGGCGCCGGCCTCTATGGCCGCCTCGAACACACGGCACAGGAAGTCCCGATCGCTCCTCGAGGCGTCCTCTGCTGAAAACTCCACGTCTTCCGTGAAACTCCCGGCGTATTTAACCGCCTCAACAGTGGCCGCGATAACCTCGTCCCGGCTCATGCGAAGCTTGTACTCCATGTGTATGTCCGAGGTGGCGATAAAGGTATGAATCCTGGGCCGGACGGCATCGCGGATCGCCTCCCAGGCCTTGTCGATGTCCTCCTTCGAGGTGCGCGCCAGGGCGGCCACTCCAAGTCCTTTGACTTTTTGTGCAATGGCCCGGACCGCCTCGAGGTCTCCCTGAGAGGCGGCTGGAAATCCCGCCTCGATGACGTCCACTCCCAACCGCTCCAGCTGCGTGGCGATCCGCACCTTCTCAGCGGTGTTCATGCTCGCTCCGGGCGACTGCTCGCCGTCCCGAAGGGTTGTATCGAAAACGATAATACGGTTGTCTTCTTTCATTTGTGCGGCCTCTCTTGTTGCCGGCTGCCGGAGAAACGGCCGAACGCCGCTTACCTGCCTCTCCGGAAACTCGACGGGTTTGCATTACATGATAGGGGCTTCAAACCTTCGATGAGACCGTTTTCCAAGGACCCTCCGCAGCCCCCCCTGTCCGGGGGGATCTGCGGTGAGATGCTCCTTTTCCGACTGCGTTGGATTCTTCATAACCTTTCAGCCTTCTCCCGGTTGCCGTTCATCAGGCCCGCTTTTCCCGGACCTCCTTCTTGCCGTTTCGCACCTTCAGCAGCTTGTACTCCACACTGTCGGCCAGGGCCTGCCAGCTGGCCTCTATGACGTTCTCCGAGACGCCTATGGTGGACCAGATCTCCCTGGAGTCCCGGCTGTCAATGTTGACCCTGACACGGGCCGCCGTTGCGGCTCCCCCGTCGATAACGCGCACCTTGAAGTCCACCAGACCCATCTCGCGAATTTCGGGATAGAACTTGTAGAGTGCCTTTCGAAGCGCATTGTCCAGGGCATTGACCGGCCCGTCGCCTTCAGCGGCCGTGATCTCTTGTTCGCCTTCCACCGATATCTTGATGGTGGC
>CAYVDE010000100.1:0-11989 GCA_964450535.1 uncultured Desulfobacterales bacterium | reverse complement strand
TTAAGACTGATGACAAGTCCGTGAGGGTTCTCGTAATCTTTTCGAAGCTTTACCGCACGCTGCAGCATCTCTTCCGCTTTATCGAATTCACGAAGATGCAGGTTGATTTCCCCCAGTGTGTTGAGAGAGGTCGATACCATGAAATGATCTAAGCCTTCCAACCGTTCACGTATTTCAAGCGCCTTTACCGCATAAGGTTCCGCGGTCCCGTATTCGCCTTTGTTCATATGAAGCCTGGCCAGCAACCCCAGGGTCGCCGTCGCCATGGAGCCGGCTTCTTTTCCAAGATCGTCGTAGAGCTTCAATGCGCGTTTGAGTGTGGTCTCGGCGTTTTCATAATCACCGAATGAGGTGTAAAGCCCACCGAGAAGGTTGAGGCAAACACCTACACCTTCATGATCCGGGCCCTTTTCTTTTTCCACGATCTCCAGGACCTTGATGGCCTGCGGAATCGCCTCTGCATACTTCCCACGCTCATTGAGGTCATTGATCCGCTCTAGGAGGGCCGTGGCTTCCTCCCTGTCCTCTCTCATCAGAACAACGGGCTTTGAACTCCTGTCGGCGGTCTCGCAGGCCGCCGGCAAAAACAGGGCCACAAGAAGCGTAAAACCCGCCAACCACTTTACTGCCCGTGCCGAAAACAGCCTTGCATGCCGCCCCATGGGATCACTCCTCTAGCCCGCGAGGGATGTTGCCTCCATTCTATTCCGGGCCGCCTGCCTCATATTCCGGACATTGGCAAGTACCCTATCCAGTTTATTTGCATATACCTTGTCCAGTTTTTTTCGGGAGAGGATAGAGATCTCGGATTCCACGTCATTGGCCCGTGCAATCAATTTGGCCAGGATATTTTCGGCCTCCTGGAGCAGCGCTTTTTTCCGATCCGCAGACTCTTCTCTATCAAACCGGTTCATGACCGCATTTAATTGATCAGCCAGGGATTGCACTTCTCCGGCGGCGTGAACGGCATCAGCCACTGATGTGGCCGCACTCCCGCCCCCGCTTGCGTCGGCATATGAACTCACAGGTGATATCAAGACGAGGGTCAAGAATACCAGGGTACAAATCGGGCAAAAAACGGTTTGTTTCATTTTCTCCTCCTCTGGAACCTCACAGTTTCATGACTGGAAATTAAACAGGTGGAGACATTATCGCTCGCCGGTGGACTCAATCTTCCATTGGCCGTCTTGTTTTATAAAGAGCGCCTCTACGGATTTAACAAATCTGGTACCGCTTCGATTGTAACCGACCAGCACAAACCTGCCTGCGGCATCATCGTTAATAACGCTTAGCTTCTTAAGGGATTGGACATTGTAGCGCATACCGTTTTGCCGCCACATGGGAATGCCGGTATTAGAAATCCAGCCCAATTCAGGAGAGTCATGAACATAAATATCCTCAAAAAGCTTCAACTCGGCCTTGTTGAGCGCCTCGCATCGTGCCACCATGAGATCGTACAGGGCCTTCTTGTCAGGTGTGTCGAGGAGATCGGTGTCCACCTTCTTCTCAACGCACCCTAAAAGGAGTGTGGTCAAGCCTATCAATATCACTGCCCGAATCACGTTTTTCATCGTGTATCCCTCCTTTGCGAAGAAATTAATTGATGGGCATGCAGGCCTGTATCTTTTTGGAATAACACTAAAAAGGGGGTTATACCACTTGTCCAGCCCACTGAAGAAATGGTGCCGTAGGTCGAGATCGAGCCGACCCGGTACAAAGGGTGAGGTGTAGTGATAAATGGTCGGATTTTCCTTAATTAAAAATTATGAGAGGTTTAATCTTGTATGTCAAGCAGAGACGATGCAGAGACGATGCATTATGTGGTGGTTCTTTATCTCCACCGGCGATCGGCTAAATCTGTCTCTGTCTTGAAACTCTAATGATTTTGAAAAATCAGGCATGAAAATACTTCAGACACCGGGAATCGGCGTAGAGCTGTTTATTGAAAGTAAGGGGTCTCATGTGCACAAAAAGATACTTATGTAGAGAAAACCACAATATATTGGCCTAGATGTTTTGGAGTGTAAGCCTATTGTTGCCTATAACCTATTGGAATAACAATTTTAATAAATATGTGCACACAAATAGGATATTTGGCATCCTGTTTGCTTGGAGAAACAAGATCAGTTACCTGTTGAGTTCGCCGAAGCCGGGCTCCTCTAATTCCATGTTTAGGATTCGGTTCATTCAGTAGAAGCGGGTGCCCATATTCATGAAGTGTTCCATGCTGTTTAAGGGATGTTTAGGCGCTGTGCTGATGCAAGGTTTCCTGGCAGGCACAATGTCGGGCTGTGCAGTTCATCAACCGGTCCGGCAGGGTTATTACACCCTGAAGTACAAGGTACAGGGCGCTCACTACCTCGACGGCGAAAGGTACGAGGAGGGCATACATGCCTTTGAAAAAGCCCTGACCGAAAACCCCGGGAATGCAGAGGTGCACTACTACCTGGGGCGCTGCCGAATGGGGGCGGGACACAAAGCCCTGGCTTTGAATCACCTGAAGACGGCGGTTGCGCTTGATCCAACGGAGGCGGACTACCATTACTGGCTCGGAGTCTCATTCCACGAAAACGGTGAGATAGGGTCAGAGCAGGCGTGTTACGAGCGGGCTCTCGAGTACAATCAGGAACACGTTCCGGCGTTGACATCCCTGGGGCACATTCATTTGGAGGACAAAAACCTGCAGCAGGCCCTGGACATCTATCAACGGGTCATTGACCTGCAATCGGACAGCGCTTCTGTCCTGTATAACCGGGCCCTCATTCTTCATCGGCTCGATCGCACTCCTGAAGCAAGACTTGCCTGGAAGGCCTATCTGGCAAATTATTGCGACGGTCCTCTGGCAAAGAAGGCGACCTCCAACCTCAATGCGCTCGGAGATTTCGAGTATCGAAATCACGTTATAGGCAAGCGCACCATCACCCTTAGAAAAATATGGTTCGAGATCTCGTCGGATAGGATCTGGGAAGGCTCTATGCCCTCTCTGGATCGACTCGGGGATATTTTTCGGCCCAGCAAGAACCTGACGCTGCACATCGTGGCCTATCAGAAACAGAACAAGCCTCTGGCCGAGGCGCGGGCAAAAAGCATCAAGCAGTACCTGTTGAATCGCTTTCCAGACCTCGAGTCCCATCGCCTCCGAGTGAGTTGGTTCGGGGTGCCTGAATGCATTCCCGTGGCCTCTTCCGAGTTTTTAGAGGATGCCTCCATTCAATTTTTTACAACCACAGAGGAAACTCGCGTGGAAAAGGAAAAGGGCCCGGGCGGAATAAATCATTCCGGAGCTTCATGGTCATGGACTTCTTGTTTTGGGAGTTTACTTTTCACCATCCCTTTTTGCCGGATATCGAGGTGCCGGGCTGAGGGAATCTGAAAGGAGGGTGTTATGAAGGATCGATTCGTGCTGGTAACGTGTATGTTTTGTCTGTCACTGCTCCTGAATCTGAGTCTGTTTTCAATGAGCCTTCCGCTGAGTTTTGCAGAAACCAGCGGGACCGTTTCCGGGGATACATCGGACGGGGACACTGCGGGCGGTGACAATGGGGACGCGGCAGATGGAGACACCGGCGAGACGGGCGATGGCAACGGAGACATGGCAGACGGAGACACAGGAGACGCCACCAATGGAGAGGAACCGGCCTTTGCGAATCCCGCCCAGGCAGCCCATGCAGCTAACCTGGCGGCGGCTGCTGCCGAAGAGTCCGATGAAGCCGTTTCAGAGGCCCTCAGTGCCGAGGCCGAGGCCGAGGCTGCTTTGAGTGCAGCGTTGGAGTCCGGGGATCAGGACGCTATTGCGGCGGCTGAAGCAGCTCTTGCAGCCGCACAGGCTGATACAGCGGCGGCCATCGCCGCCGCTGCGGACATAAGCGTGGAGAGCATTGCCGCGATGCGTGGAAACGACATGGGGTGGGGTGTTATTGCCATGTCCCTGGGGGTTCATCCGGGCGTCCTGGGGCTCGGCCACGGTCATGCACACAGCCACGCATACGGTCACGCACATGGGAACTCCGATTCGTCGGATTCAATAAGTGTTACCACATCTCGAGGCAGTCAGGGCCTCGCTCTTGGTCATGGATCGACCGACGGTAAGGGCTTCGGAGGAACAGGACTTGCTCTGGGCCACACCGGCCTTTCCGCAGGACGTGGCGGCGGCAATGGAAACGGCAATGCCTTTGGTCACGGTGATGCAGGCATGGCGGTCGCCGCAGCCGGTGCAGGCAACGGCAACGCCGGCAGCAACGGCAACGCAGGCGGGAACGCAGGCGGCAACGCAGGTGGCAACGCAGGTGGCAACGCAGGCGGGAACGCAGGCGGCAACGCAGGTGGCAACGCAGGCGGCAACGCAGGTGGCAACGGCGGCGGGAACGGCCCGAAGTAGCCGATGCGTTTGAGCGGTGGTCCAAGAGGTGGGGCTCGGCCCCGCCTCTTTTTTTCATGGTCACCTGCTGAGTTGCCTTGGCCTGGGCCTGTAACTTCGCTTCGATTGTCGTTCCCCTGGTAAAGAGGAAGCGGCCGCTATGGGAGTGTTGTCCTAAGAACCATTGACAATAGGTTAATGGAGGGGTAAAATTTAAAAAATGACGGCAAGAAGCCGTCTTCTCCGGCCATTTAAAGTAAAACAAACACTGGATTCAGGGCCACGAAGGCTGAGCTCCGATAATGGAGATGAGCGCTCGTGGCTTTTTTTTGTTCAGGATTATTTCATTTTATCGAAAAAGGAGAATATCCGCCATGAGTAATGAGAAAAAGGAAGGCCGTGAGGCGTTCCAGCAGTGTGCCGATTTTCACGGACACGTCTGTCCCGGGCTTGCCATAGGATACCGCGCGGCTGTTGCCGGTATGGCCTGGCTTCGGGAAAACCGCGCAGAGGACGAGGAGCTGGTAGCCGTGGTGGAGACCAATGCCTGCGGGGTTGATGCTGTACAGGTATTGACCGGGTGCACCTTCGGCAAGGGCAATCTGGTGTACAAAGACCACGGCAAACAGGCGTTTACCCTTCTGGGACGGCGTTCCGGAAAAGGGGTGCGCATGGCCCTCAAGGACGGGGCCCTGTGGCTGGATGACGAGCATCGTGCGCTGCTCCAAAGGATTCAGGAAGGCACGGCCACGCAAGAAGAGCGCGAGGAGTTTTGGACCCGACACCGCTCCAAATGCGAAGAGGTCCTCGACAGGCCGTTTGAGGATCTTTTCTCCATTCAACCCGTAGGCATGGAACTTCCGGCCAAGGCGGTTATCGAACAGTCCGTCATATGCGAGGCATGCAGCGAGCCCACCATGCCTTCCAAGATGGTGCGGGAGGACGGCCGACGGCTCTGCAGGGGGTGCGCCCGCACGGTCTAGAACAAGGAGGTGTTTATGAACGGCAAAGCGCCTGTAGCAATAAATATCGGGGCACTCGCGTTCCTCGTTCTGGTTTTAGGATTGCCGGCATTTTCGTCCGTGCAGGCCGGGGATCGAGTTCCCGAGGTACGTATCGCCGACAGCAAGGGAGACTGGGGATATCCCAATCCCTATCGCCATTACCCCCGAGGGCCCGGATATGTGCGTATGAGCTGGGTATTCGATACTCTTATCTGGAAAGACCAGGCTGGTTACGTGCCGGCCCTGGCAGAATCATGGTCCTATGATCCGGCTGATGCGGCCTTCACATTCAACCTGAACCCCAAGGCCAAATGGCACGATGGGAAATCTGTTACTGCAGATGATGTGGTATTCACCGTCGAGTATTTCAAGAAATACCCTTACAGATGGGTGACCGTCGATGACATAGGCCGGGTGGAAGCTCTGGGGCCCCATAAGGTAGTCATTCACCTGGCAAAGCCATACTCCCCTTTCCTGTCGGACATAGGCGGAACAATGCCTGTCCTGCCCAGACACATATGGGAATCCGTGGAAAAGCCCGGCGAGTACAATGACCCCCAGGCTTTCATAGGCAGTGGCCCATACAGGTTTATGGAATTCAACAAGGCCCAGGGTACTTACCTTTACGAGGCCTTTGAGGACTACTACCAGGGCCGTCCCAGGGCCGACAGGCTCATCTATGTCCGGGCGGGACAACCCATGGTGTCCCTGTCCACCCGACAGGTTGACCTTTCCAACATACAGCCGGACATGGCCGAACCCCTGAAACAAAAAGGGCTCGTGGTGATGCGTGATGAGCGCGGTTGGAACAAGAAGCTCATGATCAATCACAAGAAGGCGCCTTTCAACGACAAGCGCTTTCGTCAGGCGCTGGCATTTGCCATCGACCGGCAGGAGATCATCGAAAAATCCCACCGCGGATTCGGCACCTCGGCCTCCTACGGGCTCCTCTCCATTGACCACGACATGTACAATCCCGACACTCCTTTTTATCCTCTGGATCCTCAAAAGGCCCGCTTACTCATAGAGGCCGTGGGATATGAAAAGGGCGCCGACGGCTTCTACCTGAAGAACGGGCAACTCCTGAAAGTCGAACTCCTCTCCTCCAATATCACCGTGGCCGGCCAGAGTGTGGCGGATCGGGACGGTGAGGTGATCAAGAGGCAACTGGAACATGCAGGCATTCGGGTTGATCTGGTCAACCTGGAACAGGCGACCACCGACAGCAAGATCAGGAACTGGGATTTCGATCTTGCGGTCTCAGGGCACGGCGGGATAGGCGGTGATGCCAGGATCCTCTGTGAGATGATCTCTTCAAAATATGGAGCAGGATCTGTCAACAGCGCCCGTTACGATGCCGACCCCGAGTTGAACAGGCTCCTCGAGGAACAGATGCAGGAAATGGATGCGGGCCGTAGAAAACAAATCGTATACAAGATCCAGGAAGTTTATGCTGATTTGCTGCCGGCCATATCGCTTTATTACCCGGATTCCATGGCTGCATACAATCCCGAGAAAGGGATAAAGTGGTTTTACACTAAAGGGGGAATCAGCAAGGGAATCCCCATCCCCCAGAACAAGATGTCTCTGATCAGGTGATATGAACAGAAGCAGTCGCAGACAATACATCATAGCCTACCTGCTGGCGGGTCTGGCCATGATGTATGCCAGCTACAGCCTCCCCCGGTGGTTGCCCGGCGATTTTGTCACCGCAATGTATGCCAGTTCCCACGTGACCCTGACCGAGGCCCAGGAACGCGATCTCAGGGCCTACTACACGGACCGGCCCGGGTTCGGCCGCTACCTGACGGACTTGTTCAGCCTCGAATGGGGATACTCATACGCCTTCCTGACACCCATTTCAGGCCTGATCCTGGAGGCCCTCCCCTGGACGCTCCTGCTCATGGGCGGCGCCCACGTCCTTTCAATGGCTTTAGGTTTTATCGCCGGCGTGGAGGCGGCGTGGCGCAGGGGAGGCATAATGGAAAAGGCCGGAGTCGGTTCCATGACCGTCCTGGAAGGGATCCCGGAGATCGCAACCGGAGTGATCCTGCTGCTGCTTTTC
Organism: uncultured Desulfobacterales bacterium; assembly: GCA_964450535.1. Taxonomy (GTDB): domain Bacteria; phylum Desulfobacterota; class DSM-4660; order Desulfatiglandales; family HGW-15; genus JAIPEI01. Next base: position 4,563 of record CAYVDE010000100.1, on the reverse strand, counting down.
GCCTTCCACCTGGGCTGGCTGCCCGCAGCAGGGGGTGAAACCGCTTATGCGGGCTATTCCGGGGGGGTGTGGCTTCTGGACCTGTTGCGCCACTTTGCGTTGCCTCTGGCCACGCTTTTCCTCGCCTATTTCCCAGGCAACTTCCTGCTGACCCGGGGGAGCATGGTTATGGTGCTGAAGCAGCAGTTTCTGGAGACGGCGCGAGCAAAGGGGCTTCCTCCGATGCGGATCCGCTACGCACACGCGGCACGAAACGCCCTTCTGCCGATGATCACCCGCTTCGGCCTGAGAATCGCATTTATGGTCACCGGCGCCCTTGTGGTCGAGACCATCTATGCCTATCCGGGCCTTGGCACACTCCTGTTCAACGCCATTGCCATGCGGGATCTCCCTCTGATCCAGGGTATTGTGCTCTTCTCCTCCCTGGTCGTGCTTTTCGTCAATCTGGGTCTGGAATTTGTCTACGGCCGGGTGGACCCGCGGGTGAGGCATGCATCTTAACGCACGAAAAGAATTAGCGGGCGATCCCTGGTTCGTTGCGGGCGCGGCACTGGCTTTTTTTATCGTCTTTCTCATCGCCGCGGGCCCCTGGCTGGCCGTGCACGATCCTTATGACATGGGCTTTCAACCCTTAAGCCCTCCCTCTGTCGAAAACTGGCTCGGAGTCAATGACGGCGGTATGGACATCTTCTCCGAGCTTCTTTTAGGAATCAGGAACACCGCGGCATTCGGCCTGTTGACCGGCATAACCGCCCTGGCGATCGGCGTGTTCATTGGATTGATCTGCGCCTGGTTCGGCGGACTGGCGGACAATATGCTGATGCGCCTGTCGGATATTCTCCTGGCTGTCCCGTCAATCATGGTCCTGATCCTGGTGGCTGCGTTTTTTCGCCCCTCACCCGTGATACTCGGACTGATTCTCGCCGCCATGGCGTGGCCCACCACGGCAAAAGCGATCCGCGCGCAGGCCCTGGTTATAAGGAAAAGCCTGCACATCCAGGCGGCTCGCCAGATGGGCGCCTCCGGCGCGTATATCATCGGGCGCCACATGATGCCCGAGCTTTTTCCTCTTTACCTGATCAGCTTTGCAGCAAAGGCCAGAATGGCCATGTTCATGGAGGCCTCTTTGAGCTTCCTGGGCTTGTTTGATCCATCCCGCAAGTCCCTGGGAATGATGATCAACTACGCCCTCAAGTACTATTACCTGGATATCTGGTGGAACTGGCTTATTCCCCCTATCCTGTGTCTGACGCTCCTGATCATGACGGTCACCTTCCTGGCCGTGAGCCTGGAAAAGGTGTTTGATCCGAGATTAAGGGAAGCATTTTGAGCGCAACAATTGACGAATTGAGTGTGACATACAGGGACAACGATCACGCGTTGCTCGCCCTGGACCAGGTCAACCTGAGCTTGCAGCCCGGCCGCATCACGGCCCTTGTTGGTGAGTCCGGATCCGGGAAGACCACCCTCGGCAAGAGCCTTATGGGCCTTCTTCCGGAGTATGCCGAGGTCAGGGGCAGCGTTAAAGTCCATGACCTGGAAATTCAGGGCGCAAGCGAATCAAGGCTGAACGAAATCCGCTGGTCCAAGGTCGCAATGCTTTTCCAAAACGGCCCTCAAAACCTCAACCCGGTCCACCGCATTATCGACCAGGTGGCCGAGCCGTTGATCCGGCACCATGCCGCACAAAAGGCGGAGGCCGGGGTAAGGGCCCATGAGGCCCTGGAGCGGATGGGGCTGAACCCCTCGCTGGGCCGGCGCTTCCCTCATGAACTAAGCGGTGGAGAGGTCCAAAGAGCCCTTCTTGCCATGGCACTCATCATGGATCCCGAAGTCCTGATCCTGGACGAGCCCACAGCCGCCCTGGATGCAATGACCAAGGCCTTTGTGAGCCGGATTATCCTGGACACCCGGAAGCACGGCAAGGCAATCCTCCTGATTACACACGATCTTGACCTGGCACGGAACATGGCGGACGATCTGGTCATGCTCTATCTCGGCCAGGTCATGGAAACCCTTCCGGCAAAAGATCTTTTTTCCTATCCTCTTCACCCCTATACCCTGGCCCTGGGTCGCTCCTACCCCAGCCTTGACACTCATCGAGACCTGGGGGGAATCCGGGGAGACGCCTTTTATCGTGTCATCCATCGCCATGCGGAAAACAACGGGGCGGTCAGGCCTCATTCACACGTGGTGGGGCATGCAGCATCCCATGAAAACGGCCACTCGCCCCCCAGGGGCTGTCTGTTTCAGCCCCGCTGTACACAGGCCGTTGCGGATTGCAGCGAGAAGGGCGCAGTCCCCCTGCTGCCGGTGGAGGATCACCATGTCCGCTGTCTCAGGGGAGGCATTGTCACCGCCCTCGACCTCGAAGGAGTCGATAAGAAATACGGCAGTGTCAAGGCCCTCGGCCCAACAAGTCTTTCTTTGCGGGCCGGCGAGATTTTTTGCCTGGTGGGAGAAACCGGATCCGGAAAGACCACACTGGCCATGATTGCAGCCGGAGTCCTCACCCCCGACAATGGTCGCCGGGTCTTTGAAGGCAGGGACATGGACAGGTGGATCAGGGATGACTACAGGTCTCTGGCCGGGAAGATCGGCGTGATTCATCAGAACCCGGCCCAGGCGGTCAGCCACAGGTTTTCGGTCTTCGATATTGTTGCCGAGCCTCTCAGGATTCAGAAGCATGAGAAGGATAAGGAAGAGGTTCGAAAGCGGGTTCTGAAGGCCCTCGAGGATGTTCACCTTTCCACAGAGTCTGAGTTTATCCGCCGTTATCCCCATGAACTCAACATGGGGGCCTTGCAGCGTGTGTGTATCGCCCGGGCCCTGGTGTCAGGACCCTCCATGGTGGTGGCCGATGAGCCCACCAGTTCGCTGGACCCAAGCGTTCAGGCCAAGGTGCTCAAGATGATGCTTGATCTTCAGATCGAAAAGGGCCTCACCATGCTTTTTATCACCCATGACCTTGGACTGGCCCGGAAGATCGGAGATCGAATCGGAGTCATGCTGGCGGGAAGGCTTGTCGAAGCAGGGCCTGCAGCTCAGGTGATGAGCCGCCCGGCCCACCCTTACACCAAAGTCCTGATTGCCGGAGCCAGGGGGAAAATTGAATCGGCGATGAGACCGGGAGGAAGCGATTCCGGCGGATGCCCCTATGTTGAGAGATGTGTCCTGGCGCGGGGACCTTGTTCATCGGGTTTTCCTGAAGCGGTCTGTCTGGACGATGGACACCACTTTGTGTGGTGCCGTTTCCTTCAGGCACATACCGAAGAAACGGGTTTTCCTGACCGGGCTTGATGCATGGCTGTCCTGCCTCCGGAGCCTACAACACCTCTGTTTGGTTGCGGGCGGTAACGGCCCGCCTTAACGAATGAGACGATACCGCGATTTCAATAGTTACCTTCGTGAATGCTTCGGGGAGAGGGTCCAGAGGATCTCCCTGGACGCTGGTATGGGATGTCCCAACCGCGACGGGACTCTTTCGTCGAAAGGGTGCAGTTATTGCGACCACCGCGGATCGGGAAGCGGCGCGCTTCTGGAAGGAGGCCTGACCATCGAAGAGCAGCTTCGCCGAGGGGCCATGTTCGCGTCCAGGCGATACGGGGCGCGGAAGTTTATCGCCTACTTCCAGTCCTTCACGAACACATACGCACCCGTGTCCATACTCAGATCCCTTTACGAGCGTGCCCTGGCTTACCCCGGCGTAGTGGGAATTTCGGTGGGAACTCGGCCTGACTGCGTGGACGGGGATGTCCTGGACCTGCTGGCTTCATTCAGAAAAAGATTCATGGTCTGGGTTGAGTACGGTCTCCAGTCGGCCCACGACGAGACCCTCAGGGCTATAAACCGCGGCCATGACGCGGCCTGTTTCGAGCGAGCGGTCAGGGAAACGGCCCTTCGGGACCTGAATGTCTGCGCTCACATAATCCTTGGTCTCCCCGGCGAATCCCGCGAAATGATGCTGGAAACGGCGTACTTCGTGGCCGGACTTCCTATAAGCGGCCTTAAGATTCACGGGCTTTATGTCACCGCCGGGACCGCCCTGGCCCGCCAATACAGGGAGCAGCGGTTCCGCTGCCTGGACAGGGAGACTTACGTGGACATAGTGGTGGATGTGCTTGAGCGGATTCCTGAGAACGTCGTGATTCAGAGGCTTACCGGGGACCCGCCGCCCGGTCTCGAGCTGGTGGCGCCGGACTGGGCCCAAGACAAGGTATGGATCCTGAAAGGGATTCGGAAACGGCTCGAGGAGAGGGACACCCGACAGGGAAAGAGGTGCGGGAATCAGGCCTGCTGAGGTTCGCCCATCTTTTTCCTGAAGACCTGGTCGAGGGCGATTTCGTAATCGCGGGACCCGGGAACCAGTGACTTGTTTTTGGCCATCTGCCTCATGATCTCCTCCTCGGCCCGCTCAAAGTTCTGGTTGATGTGGGCGATGACACGGTTAACAGTGGTGTAGATTTCCTGGTCCGTGCCGTAGACTTCGATGACGGACGGATCGTTCATTATAACCTCGAGGATGTACTGGGTGACATAAAGGGAAAACAGGTTGGGGCGGGG
>CAYVDE010000099.1:0-12071 GCA_964450535.1 uncultured Desulfobacterales bacterium | reverse complement strand
TAGACGTCGGAGCTAGATGGACTTCAGCTTCTCAGAATTCCATTTCCGCCACAGAAGGAGGTTCTAAAAAGCAGGAGGAAAAATAAATCCCGCCGCGGTTTCAATGGCGGTTTCAGTTGTTTTGCTGGGGGCGAACAAGGTAATATAACCTCGCGGACTGAAGGCACGCGATAAGGAGGCTGAAGAATGGATCTGTACGAAGCAATCAAGGGTAGAAGGAGTTGCCGGAATTTTTCGAGCACAGAGTTGGACGCCGCGACCCTTGATCGCATCCTTGATGCGGCCACATGGGCCCCGTCGCCCATGAACGCCCAGCCGTGGGAATTCATCGTGGTCGGAGATCCGGCGACCAAGGACAAGATCCATGCCGAGGCGGAGCGTTGCCGGGTGTGGGCTCGTGAACAGAGCGGCTGGGGCTGGCTCGACAAATACAGGCTGGACTTTCTCAAGGCGGCTCCCGTGCTTGTGGTGGTGGTTGGTAACCCTAAGAAGACGGGTGTGGATCAGTTCCAGGCCGGCGGAGGTACCGCCTACCAGCACGCGTGCGCAGCCGCTGTTCAGAACATGCTTTTAGCCGCTCATGCCGAGGGCCTGGGAAGCCTGTGGTTCACACTCTACGACAAGATCAATTTGAGCGCCATTCTGGAAATCGATCCGGAGAGGATACCACTGGCAGTGGTCTGCCTGGGGGTTCCGGAAAAAGAGCCTACAGCTGTACCGCGAAAAAGCGCATTGGAGAAGACCCGCGTTATGGGCTGAGCCCCTTCTCACAAGTGGGACAGTCAGATTGGACAGTCAGAAGCCTTAGAGGGCGGAACGCTACAGGAGAACTCAATGACGGAGAGCATACTGAACGGAAAACGCATCCTGGCCGTGGACGACGAGCCGGATGTCCTGGACACGCTCGAGGAAATGCTTGAAGATTTCGAGGATCTGACGTTCGATCGGGCCACGGACTATGAGACCGGTTACCATCTGCTGCGGTCCTGGACCTACGACGCTGTGATCCTTGATATAATGGGCGTTCGGGGATTCGATCTATTGAACGCCTCTACCCACCTGGGATTCCCCGCCATCATGCTCACGGCACACGCGGTAAACGTGGATGCACTCAAAAAATCCGTCGAACTGGGGGCCCGGGCATACCTGCCCAAGGACAGGATTTCCGAGCTGGTGCCGTTTCTGGAGGAAGTCATTTCCTTGAGGGGAGGCAATGTCTGGCGCAGCGTATTCAGCCGGCTGGGCGGTTTTTTCGATGCAACATTCGGCCACGGCTGGCAGAAGGGCGAGAAGGCGTTTTGGGAGCAGGTCAGAGAGGGTCGTTACGATCCCGAGCCGGTTATTCTCAAAAAGTGAGTCTTGCCTCCCGATCCTCAGATATCCTCGAAGCGTTTCATCTCCACGTTCTTTCGGGCGTTTTCCGGAACTAAAATACGCCCGTTCATGGCGATATAGACGCCTTCGCTCAAAAGCTGGACTGCAGCTACCGCAAAGGCGATGTTGAACACTGCGTCCGTGAACCGGAACATGGCCGGCTGCATTGCGCCTGTCAATACGATGGTCCTTCCCTCGGCCCGTCGGAGGACCTTGGCCGTCTTTATAACGGTGTCGGTGCCGTGGGTGACAACGAACCGGCGGTTAGGATTGTTTGTGATTGTTTCAAGGACGAGACGGCGGTCAACGTCGGTCATGTCGAGGCTGTCCTTGCGCATGAGGGGTATGACTTCCCAGTCCAGGGTGACGTTGGCCTCCTTAAGGACCTCGGTGATCTGCGGGTCTCCTACCTCGAAGCTGCTTTTGCGATCAAAATAAATCTTGTCGATGGTCCCGCCGGTAGTAATGAAGACGAGTTTCATGTTGGAGTGACCGGCCTCCTTTCCCGATTAAGGTATCGGGTTCTTAAGGGACGCCTGAGGTCCGTTCAGCCCGTGCCGTTGGGTTTTCGAAGTTCGCCTTTCCGAATGGCCTCATTGTAACGTCGTTGCAGGAATGAGGCCCTGTCCTGCGCGTTTTCGAAAAACACCGTGACCCTCGATGGAAGAGAGCGCCGGCGGCGCATATCCGTCAGGCGCATCTGCTCGTTGATGAGTTGGTTGAGCCGGGCCACTTCATTGTGGTGGTTCAGAGGTAGGCGTTCAAGGAGCCGTTCGACGTCCCGATTCACGCGCTCCAGTTTTTGGGTGATCTCCCGGAGGCGCACGATCTCCGGGTTTTCGCTCACCATAGTATTTTCATTCATTTTTCAGGCATCTTGACCATGCAATTTAATGGTATTTATATATGCTGATCTACTCCAGTCGTAGAGTGCTGTCAAGCCTAATCGAGCGGTCAATTCATTCATCCGAAGAGAGAGAAGAGATTTGGCCCGCCGAAGAGGTAGGCAAGCAATAGGATAGGGGTCCAAAGGATCCGGCCGAGTATGTTTAGGCCGGCATGGTGATCAAGCAGAAGCACTCCAATGAGAATGAGCGGGGCGTATCTTCCCATTCGTCGAAAGGCCAGGGCGGCCCTTGGCGGCAATAGGCTTTCAAGGACGTGGGATCCGTCCAGCGGCGGTATGGGGAGAAGGTTAAAAAGGCCCAGGCCGATATTGATGAGGATCATGTCTCTGAGGACATACAAGTAAAGGTCCCAGCCGATCCAGAGGTGTCGTAAAAATAGACCCGCCACAAACGCGGCGGCGAGGTTGGCCACCGGACCGCTAAGGGACATTATGATGGTGTCCCTTCTGGGGTTCTGGAAGTAACGGACATCCACCGGAACAGGCTTGGCCCAACCGAACCTGAAGAGGAACAGGCAGAGCGCGCCCAGTATATCGATGTGGGGAAGGGGGTTCAGGGTGAGCCTTCCTGCGTCCCGGGCCGTGGGATCGCCCAGGGACAGCGCGGCCCTGCCGTGGGAATACTCGTGAATGGTGACGGCAAACAGCAGCACCGGTATTCGAATGATCCACTGGGTGATATCCATATACTGAAAAATCCTGCTTTCAATAGGGCGCGGAACAGAGTATAGGGAGTCTTTTCCTGAAACTGTGTTTTTTCAACGAAAGCATATGAGTCTAACAGGTCGTCCGGGGCTTCGCAAGGAGCAATGGGGTTTAAACAATGGTCTTGCATCCTTAATTGAATTCCTTCATAATTTAAAGGGTGTGTAACATTTTGCAATGGGCGATCCCGCTGCCTTTTTTTCATCCCGGTGCCGGGTATCCACCACCGGTCGCAGGTCGCCGAATCAGTCGCGGACGCTGGGAGTTTCAGCAGCCGGACCCGGGGATTCCGGGCCGAAGCGTGTGGCGGGTGATGCCGCAGTCGAAGGAGTCGAGTATGGCAAAGCGGACAGCCGATTTCGCCGGTAGCTGGTATCCGGCCGGTCGTTCCGACTGCCTTAAGGTGATTGAGGGATTCAAGAGAGACGCCCGGCCTTGCCCCAACGGCGGCAAGAACCGGGTTGGTGGAATTGTTCCTCACGCCGGGTGGCTGTTCAGCGGGCTGACCGCCTGTAACGTGTTTCAGTGTATCAAGGCAACAACCGACCCGGACACAGTGGTCCTGTTCGGCGGACATCTGCACCCGGAAAGCGACTGCCATATCATGGTTGATGGTTCCTGGGAGACACCCCTGGGCGACCTGGATGTCGATGAGGAATTGGCCTTGACCCTGGCCCGGGAGTTTCCATTCGAGCTGGAGACTACCAGGCGACATAGGCAGGACAACACGATTGAACTCCAACTCCCTTTTGTACGCTACTTTTTCCCCAAGGCCCGCATCGTTCCCATGGGTGTTCCTCCTGCCCGTGTTTCGCTGGATATAGGAAAACGTGTGGTGGAACTGGCTGGCTCTATGGAGCGGTCCATTGCAATCATAGGGTCGACGGATCTGACCCATTATGGCCCCAACTATGGGTTTGCGCCGCATGGTCTCGGAAAAGAGGCTGTGGACTGGGTTCGTAACGATCATGACAGGCGGGTTATTGATCACATGCTGGCCATGGATGGAGAAGGGGTCGTCTCAGAGGGACTGAGGAACCAGAACGCCTGCTGCCCCGGGGCTGCGGCCGCGGCTGTTGCGGCGGCGCATCGTATGGGTGCACGGCAGGGCGTGGAACTCATTTACGCCATGAGCTACGACATCCGGCCGGATGAGAGTTTTGTAGGTTATGTAGGCATCCTGTTCTAGGCCGGACGAATCGCGCGGCAGGCGTTCCTGGTCGAAAAATGGAGGAAACCGCTTCTGATGATAACAGTAACGGGAATCCTTCGGGTTTACGACCGAAAGGGCCCGGCGCGTTATGACCGGAAGTAGACGATTATGTGCCCGGGAGGTTTTTTTAGAAGGATTTTTTCATGGGGGATCTCGGAACCTGACGCCCCTGGGCTCGAACCGGCTTCTTCAAACAATGTGTCAACCGAACTGCATGGACAAGGCATGGAAAAAGATAGAATCAAGTTCGACCTCTTCATTCATGATCTGAAGGTGCCGCTGGCCGTGATTGAGGCGGGAATCCTGTCGCTGCTGGAGAGGGAGGAAAAATACGGTCCTTTGACCGACAAACAGAAAAAAGTTCTTAACCGGGTCCTTCGGAACACGAAGGTCACAAAGTCTCTGGTCAACGACGCCATGGAGATCGGGCGCTCGAATCAGGGCATTATCTTCAAGGACCGCTTCCGCATATCTGAGTTCATCGAGCAGGCCCTGGTCGAGATATTTGATCTTACGGACCAGAGAACGGCCGAAGCCATTCGCGACTGCAAAACCCTTTCCGCCCTAAAGAAGACCCTGGAAGCCCAGGGGATAGTCTTGCTTATTGATGAGGCTCTCTGGAATGAGAAGGTCAGCCTTGACGAGAGCAAGATGAAGCAGATTCTCAGGAACCTGCTGAACAACGCCTTGAAGTATCGCAAGGAGTGTGTCGAGGTCAGGGTGGAACATACGGGAGGAGCCCTCTGCGTCACCGTAAAAGACGATGGTCAGGGGATTCCGCAGAGTTTTCACAAACAAATCTTTGAGTGCTATTTCCAGATGGATATGAAGGAGCAGCATTGTGTGCGCGGGCACGGACTGGGCCTGGCCGGCGTCTCCGTGCTGGTGGAGGACATGCAGGGAACCCTCTCCCTTATAAGCGATGCAGGAAAGGGGGCGACCTTTGTTGTAGAAATACCCCTGTAGGCGCTTTCCTCTTTGAGGGAGGGGGTTGGGAGGGGTCTACATAATATCTTCCAGCTCTTCCTTCTTGCTTATATACTTCTTGTCAAAATCCTTCCAGAAATTCTTGTCCTTTTCCCGCCATCCCTTTCCGAACTTGCGGTCGAAGAATGGCTTGAGCCGGCTGTACCACCTTACATCGCGGTCCTCTTTTCCTTTATGGGCGGCCTCGATAATCTCGGCTACGTATGTGGGAATCTCGGTGATCTTGTCCTTTGGAACATAGGATTGAGCGCCTTCTCTCAAGGACTTGACCAGGTTTTCAGGGCTGAGGGCGTGGGCCGTCAGCATTATACACGGGATTTTTTTCTGGGTGGCGATCTTGAGGAGGTCGTATCCCTGTACTCCCATTATGTCCAGGATGGCTGCGTCATAGGTGTTCTTTCCGAGGAACTTTCGGGCGGTCTCGAAGTTTGGCGCCAGGTCGATGAGGCACATGTCAAGAAGCTCTTCAAGTGTCTCAAGAATGTCCGGTTCATCGTCGACAATGAGAATCCGCTTGCCTTCCAATATGTTCTGATTCGGCATATGGCTCCTCCGGTCTAATAATAAAACGCTCACATTATCCCCTTCCTCGTGAAATACCGTATCAGGAGATATCGAGCAGCCTTTGGCTCCCCCATGATCGCTGTCCTTCGAGCGGGTCCATGCTTTCCATGGGCAGACCGCGGGGGTTTTGAGACATTGGGCATATTACCCCGCTCGAAAACCTGAGTCAACAGAATTATAGGAAGATTAACGAGAAACAAGTGAAAATGGGCTTCAGGCATCGCTCGATCCAACGTAAGAGACGGGAAGGACCCGTGCCGACTTCACCCGATCAATTTGTGAGGACCTGGGAAAAGGATTAAGGTTGTTTTAGGGTGTTGGAAAGGGAGGTATGACGGTGGAGTGGGCTTGTTATCGGGATATGGGATCGGGATATGGGCGTTGACAGGGCTGGGGCCGATTGATATGTTTTCCAAGATAGAGAACAGACGGCGTTACCCACACCACAGATAGAAGGTCTTAAGCCATGGAATTCAAGGATAAAGCCAGGATTCGTCTAGAGCACTGGATCGATCACAGCGATCATCATCGCGATGACTACGAGCAATTTGCCGGGCAGCTCGAAGACGCAGGCCTGGCCGAGAGCGCAGGGTATATCAGGGAGATGATGGATCTCGAGGAGAAGGGCGCCGTATGCCTGAAAAAGGCTCTGGAGGCCCTGGACTGACCCTGTCCCGGTGAGGGTATTGACCGACTTGACGGGGTTGATGAATGTTTCGGGTCTCTGTCTGATTGAGCGGCCCGTCCCTTGTGCATGAAGAGGAGAACAAGCATGTGCGAAGCAAACGCCTTTCTACTCCGTGAGGGTTCGGAGGAGATGGTCCTGGAAAACGTTGACGAACTCGAGGTGGACGGCGACACCGTTAAGATGGTCAACATCTTCGGGGAGCAGAAAAGCCTGAAGGCGCGTGTCAAGAAGTACATTAACTCCGAAGGAAAGATCTTCCTGGAGCCTTGCTGAAAAGCCCAGCCTTTACTCGCAAGGCATGGCTGTGATTGTTATGTGCAAAGACCGGGTGAGCATGGAGACTGCCATGGAAGAACGCATTCGTGAAGCCGCAGGTATCATCGTGAACTCCAGGCAGACCATTGCTCTTACCGGTGCGGGAGTATCCGTGGAATCCGGGATTCCGGATTTTCGAAGCTCCGAAGGCCTGTGGGCAAGGTATGACCCCGCCGAATACGCCACCATCGAGGCGTTTCGAAGAGATCCGGAAAAGGTCTGGAACATGCTTCGGGAAATGGAAGAACTGGTAGTGAACGCGCGCCCCAACGCGGCACATATTGGAATGGGTGAGCTGGAAGGAATGGGCTTTCTGCACTGTGTGATCACCCAGAACATAGACAACCTTCATCAGGCCGGCGGGTCGCGGAACGTGATCGAGTATCACGGCAACTCGAGCACTCTCTCCTGCATCTGGTGCGGAAAACGCTATTCACTCAAAGACGTGGAAGGAGCCCGTACGCCGAAGTGCTCATGCAGCAAACCTCTCAAGCCTGACGTGGTCTTCTTCGGCGAGGCCATTCCGGTCGATGCCCTGAACCGTTCGTTCGAATTGGCATCCACGGCGGACGCCGTCCTTATTGTGGGCACCTCGGCCCTGGTCTCGCCGGCCAATACAATCCCCATGCTGGCCAGGGACAAGGGAGCCAAACTCATAGAGATCAACAAGGAGAAGACGCACCTGTCAGAAAGCGTAACGGATGTTTTTCTCGGTGGAAACGCCGGCGACGTCATCACTGCGCTGGTTGCGGCCGTCAGGGGGATGGGGAACAGAGGAATGTGAATCGGCGAGTGGTTGCATGTTGGTTTTGACAACAAGAGGGTCGCTTTAAGGCTAAGCGGACGAATCGGCCTGCTATCCGGGCTTTAGAAAATCCTCCAGGTGAATGACATTGTTGTGACGCGTGGCCGCCCCCCAGGATCCTTTTACCTTGGCCTTCCTCAAGTTGCTGATCATGTCCTGAAGTTCCGGATTTTTTTCTATGATTTCCTGAATCTGTCGGTTCAGCTCCCTCCACGTCTGATCCAGTTCCGTGGTGTCGAGTTCAAAGCGGCCCCATGAGGCCAGAATCGCCCCCAGGTGAGAAAGAAGGCCGAAGTGGGTCGTGCCCTGGAGGTAATACGGGCAGTGGGTCCACAGGCTTAGAGCGTCAATTCCTTGCCGGCTCAATTCATCATGAAGAAGGGAATGGATGGCCGAGTCCCCCTTGTAGTTGATCGGGGAGACCCTGAAGGGTTCGAGTTTTGAGAGGATGTCTGTATTCGATGCAAATGCGGAGACCATGATATCGGTGTGGAGAACATCATCGAACATGCTTCCTATGGTTACCGCGGATGTAACCTGTGTTGTCTTGCAGACAAAGAAGACCGCTTCGCAGAAACGGAACCATTGGAGGTGTGGTTCCGTTGACCGGAACAGGATGATGTCACGCCCCGCTTTTTCCCGTGAGGCGGCGAAGAAAGCGGCTCCCGGCGGGGTGATGCTCATGAGTGAGCCGTGTTCCACAAGGACCTGGGGACGGCTCTCATCGTACCGGTAGAAGGTGTCTGAATCCAGTCGAGCGAAGGGCTCCGCCTCGAGGGTTCGAATCAGGTAGTCCACCATTCCCCTGGAGACGTCCAGGGCGTTTCCCCATCCCTCGAAACCCGAGATAATCAGGGTGTCCTGAAGCGAAGGGGTGTGATCAATGATCAGGGCCGGGTCATTCATGGCTCAAGTCTGACAGTGGGGCAGGGGATTGTCAAGGGCCGTGGTTCCCATTTTTATTGACAACCCGAGTAAAAAGGCTAAAGTATCTTCCCTTGAATACCGTAATGTTATAGTAGAGCGGCGAGGACCTCTGAAGGGACCGCGCGGCGGTGTGAAGACGTCATACAGGTTGCTCGAGTCCCGGGCTCAAAAGCCGGGATGCGCAGAGCCGGTTTGAGAGAAATCATATGCGGAGGCCGTGCTGAGGCAAAGTGTCAATCACTATTGAAATGCCGACACTGGAAAGGGCATGTAAGGGGATGATCGAGACGATCCTCCATTGCCTGCCTAACGCCTACAAGGGAACCATTTACCGTATCGGCGGACTCCCGGACCTGATCGCCACCCGTGTGACCTCTGGATATATCGACGAGTCCCGTGAGACTATTTCCTGGGGTCTTCCGGAGAGCTCGGAATACAATCCACCCGGCAGGCCCTGGCTCGAATACCGGGATGAGCCTGACCGTCCCTTGGAGGCCATGGCTTGGTGTGTGGAGAGGCAGAAGAGCTGGACGGCCGAGGATCCCCTAACTGATTCGCGGAGTGTCCGGCTTCAAGTGGACGGAGTGTGGGAAGACTACCACCACATGGAACCGGTCTTGGCACGTAAGGTAGATTTGTACCATAGCATCTACTCTATTCGCGACTACCCGTTGACCTGGGACGGTAAGAGCATTTGGGCGGATAGCGAGTACGTTGTGGTGGCTGTCATAAAGATCCATTTTCGGCCCCGCACCATATATATTGACACTCACGAGACCAAGGTCATCAAGAAGCTGTCCCGGGCGCTGGGAACCGAGCTTCTGTCTTATCAGTTCCGTAAAGACTCCATGGAAGCCATGCAGACGCTGGCCAATGACCGGTTGAAGGCGTGTAATATACTGGCCGATTCACTTCGTAACGCCATCACCAAGACCGGCCTGATCTTTTCCCTGGTCAAACAGGAAATCGGCTTTCTCCGGGATCAGTGGGAAGAGATCCTGCTTAACAGCCGGCATGAGATAAATGGGAAGCGCGAGGCCGTCAGGCAGCTCAACGAATTGTTGGCCGGCATGGAAGGGGTGAGGGAACCGTTACGTAACGACCTGATCAAAGTGCATAATCGATTTGTTGAACTCTCCCTCCCTCCGGACATGGGCGAGAAGTGGGTGAACATGCAGATCGAGGAGCGATGGGCCGAAGTGTTCGCCGACGCCCACGTAGACGAAGGCAGGAAAGCGGAAGTGCTCGCTGTCATTGAACGCCTGAAGAAGTCACTTTGTTACGGCCGGGAACCGGAAATCATTCAAAGCTACACAAAGCTTCCGGAACCCCTGAAAAAGGAATGGGTAGAGCTGCTCTATCGACACAACAGCAGCTTTGAACCCGTAAGCCTGGAACGCCTGATACGAATCCTCAATGAGCCAGGCCTGGAAATCCCGTCGAGGGAGAGGTCGAGAAAGAACCTCACTCAACTCAAGGCCCTGGCCGAGACCATGAACAACCTGGAAAGAAACACCAATTTTCTGCTTCGACAAGTCCTCAACGGAAACAACGGTTCAAAAGCGGCCGGGTCGACAAAAGAATACAGCAGCGCAGGTCCCCCTGTTGGGACGGCGGGTTGCATGGTCCAGCCCGAGCCGGAGGAGAAGGACGCGCGCCTGTAGCTCAGTTGGACAGAGCAGCGGACTTCTAATCCGCAGGCCGGGGGTTCGAATCCTCCCAGGCGCGCCACAGAATAAATAACTTGGGCTCTTCTTTGGAAGGGCCTTTTTCATGTAAGGGGCTCCAGTGGAAGGATAGTGGAAGGATTTTCTTCTAATGGAAGCCTGCCGGGCCTGTATGAAACAAAAAGCCCCGTCTGAAAACAGGGCCGTTTTGGGGTAGTGTGTTCGGGATGCATGAAGGCCCAGGAAGCCCGTCACGGCTTGATTTGGGGCCTTCCCGATTGCAAGGGTTCATCTCCTTACTCAGGCAACGGAAAGGCCATCCTTCAACTCTCCAGGGGGCGGATCCCTGAAAAAGGGCCTGTCATGAAACTGGGTCCTGGTGCATGGATCTGTTTTATAACCGGCGTCGCGGTTAGGGGCGGGATAGGCGAACTGGGTGCAGGTGCTGATAATTACGCGGCCTCAGGCAAAATCCCTGAATCCGTTTGTTACGTACACTCTTATCGAAAACTGAAAATGCAGCGAAGGCTGGAATCGCCGGTATTCCAGAGCAATCCTTGACCCACGAGAACACCCTCGATGCTACTTCCGAGATTTCTCATCCAACACCTCTCGGACCTTCACAGCCAACCCGTAAACAGTGAAAGGCTTCTGGATGAACTGAATCCCTTCGTCCAGCACACCGCGATGGGCGATCACGTTGTCGGTGTAACCGGACATATAGAGCACCTTCATTGACGGGGACGATTCAGCGGCCTTTTCGTAAAGCTCCCTGCCGTTCATGCCCGGCAGGACCACATCGGTCAGGAGCAGGTTTACAGGGCGGTCATGTGATGCCATTGCCTCCAGGGCCTGGGCACCGTCTTTCGCAGTCAGGACCTGGTACCCATTTCGCTTCAGCACCGATTCGGCCAGACGGCGAACCTGGTCACTGTCCTCCACAATAAGAATTGTTTCAGAACCCTTCAGGTCATTGATTGTCTCTGCAGAGGTTGTCTCTTCCGGTTCCGACGTTTCAACAACGGGGAGATACACCTTGAACGTGGACCCTTTTCCAGGCTCAGAGTATACCCATATGTTTCCGCCGTGTTGTTTCACGATCCCGTAAACTGTGGCCAGACCGAGCCCTGTTCCCATCTCACCCTTGGTGGAGAAGAACGGGTCGAAAATCCTCTCACGGGTTGCCTCATCCATGCCGACCCCTGAATCGCTCACCGCCAGCATGGCGTACTCGCCAGGTTTAACGCTTGTGTGATGATTAGCGTACTCTTCATCCAGATATACCTTGTGGGTTTCAATGGTCAGCTCGCCGCCCTCAGGCATGGCATCGGCCGCGTTTACCGACAGGTTCATAATCACCTGCTCAATCTGGCCGATATCCGCCATGACCACCCCGGCATCGGGTGTCAAGTCAAACTCCATTTCGATGTCTTCCCGGATTGTGTACCTCAATAGCCTTTCCAAGCCGGCCGTCACCTTGTTCAGGTTCAGAGGTTTAAATTCCAGGATCTGTTTGCGGCTGAATGCCAGGAGCTGTCGTACCAGGTCCCGTGCCCTCAATCCCGCGCCGATGATCTCGTCCACCGACTCCCGGCGCATATCTTCGGGGTCAAGGTCATCACGCAGCATCTCTCCATAACCGAGAATGGGTGAGAGCAGGTTGTTCAAGTCGTGGGCCACACCGCCTGCCAGCGACCCGATCGCCTCCAGTTTTTGAAATTGTGCCAATTGGTCATGGAGTTTCTCCCGCTCCTCTTCCGCCCGCTTCCTTTCAGTGATATCGTGGGTCACTCCGTCCACCCTTATTGGTTGCTGTTTTTCATCATAAACCATCTTTGACCTGTCAATTACCCAAACAACACTTCCATCGGGTCTTACTATACGACACTCCCGTTCAGCTTCTCCTTGTTCCAACAATT
>CAYVDE010000098.1:0-12198 GCA_964450535.1 uncultured Desulfobacterales bacterium | reverse complement strand
TCGGCAGGCCCAGTACCTATGCCCAGATAATCCAGGTCATTCAGGACAGGAAATATGTGGAAAAGGTCCAGGGAAGGTTTTACGCAACCGATCTTGGCGAGGTGGTGACCGACAAGCTTGTGGAGGCCTTTCCCGAAATTCTTCAGGTCGGCTACACCCGCGACATGGAGCAGAAGCTTGATGACATTGAGGAAAAGCAGGCGGACTGGACTCAGATGCTCAGAGACTTCTATGGTCCTTTCCAGAGAGACCTGGGGGCCGCATACGAGGGCATGGGGCATGCCAAGGCCGAGACCGAACCGGCCCCTCATTCCTGTCCAGAGTGCGGCGGGAGCACTGTGTACCGCTTCGGCAAAAACGGTCGTTTCCTGAGTTGCGCCAACTACCCCAAATGTACTTTCGCAGCCCCCATAGACCGCAACGGAAACCCGGTGGAGCCCATTTTAACGGACGTGGCCTGCCCCAAGTGCAGCCGGCCTATGATGATGCGAAGCGGTCGATTCGGTCCCTTCCTCAGCTGTACCGGTTACCCTGAGTGTGACGGAATACTGAACCTGGACCGCAAGGGGGCTGTAGAACCGCCCAAGGTGCCCCCTCTCCTGACGGATTTGGAGTGTCCAAAGTGCTCTTCACGCCTGAACCTGCGTCGAGGCGGAAAAGGCCCCTGGCTGAGCTGCTCCAAGTTTCCCAAATGCCGGGGCCGGATGGGTTGGGCATCCCTGGATCCGGAAGTTAAGGAAAAATGGGAAAAGGCACTGGAGGAACACGAAAAGGCCCATCCACGGCCGGTGATACGCGACGTCAACGGGGAGCCCCTTCCTGAAAACCACCGTCCGATAACCGTTGAAAGACACGTGGAAGAGACCGCAGAGCCTTAAGCCTATACCCAAAATGATAAAAGCGTCACCTTGATTCGGGCGGCTCAGCAACTCGATACATCCCTGTGATCTCTCATGTTCTGCCGTGTAATGAAAAGCCCCAGTCCCACCCCGCTGCTTTGGGAATCCCTCTCCTTTCTGCTCCAGTAAGGCTCCAAGACTTTATCAGCATGGTCCTCCTCAATCCCGCAACCGTTTTCTTGAATCTCAACAGGGAATCGAACCGCCCATGTCAATGTCCATCCATGCAGTCCAGCACCGCCCGCATGTAAATGCAAATGACCATAATGTCCATGAAAATGACTTAAAATATATTAATTATTGTTTTTTTAGCATAATTATTAAAACAATAAAGACATATTGACGAAAATATAAATTTATATTAAATTTCAAAACGGCCTGAAAAGATGGTTTTAAATTAACATATATATCCATTCAACTTCTAAAAAGCAAAGCCAGTCTCATCAATTATAGATAAAGGGCCTATGGAGGAGCTATTAAGATGAGCGAAAAAGCTGCTAAGATACTAGTTGTGGATGACGATAGAAGCGTTCGGCAAGCCCTGTCAGCGGCCTTTGGGGATTCATATGAAGTCTTACAGGCGGCCTGCGGCGAGGAGGCACTGAATATCGTGCGCCAAAACACCGTGGACCTGGTCCTGCTGGACATCCTTCTTCCTGATGTGGACGGCGTAGTCCTTATTAGGAAGCTCAAGAACACCGATCCACATCTTGAAATTACCATGGTCACGGCTGTGAGGGAGATCAAGACCGCTGTAAAGGCCATCAAGGCTGGAGCTTACGAGTACGTGGTCAAGCCTTTTGCGGTGGATGAGGTCCGAAACGTCATCCATCGCGTCCTTGAGAAACGCCGTCTTACCCGGGAAGTCGCATGTCTTCGCCTGGGGCTGGAGAGTTACAAGCCCTTTGAAAACATGGTCGGGCGGGACGAAAAGATGCGTCATATCTTTCAGTACATTTCAACCGTGGCCCGCAATGACGAGACAGTGCTGGTTCAGGGGGAAAGCGGGACCGGAAAGGAACTGGTTGCAAGGGCCATCCACAACCTCAGCCACCGGTGGAACAAGCCCTTTACCGTCGTGAACTGTGCTGCTGTACCTCTGACCCTCATGGAACGAGAGCTTTTCGGTCACAACCGGGGAGCATTCACCAACGCCACCAGAACCGTGCCGGGGAAACTGGAAACCGCGGAGGGAGGCACGGTGTTCCTTGACGACATCGACACAATCGACACAAACACTCAGGCGAAACTCCTTCGGGTAATTCAGCACAAGGAATTTGAACGTCTCGGAGGGAACAAAACAATCCGCGCAAATATACGTTTTGTTGCGTCCTCCAACAGGGATCTGAAGTCTTTGATCCGGGAAGGCCTGTTCCGCGAGGACCTCTTCTTCCGTCTCAATGTCTTCCCGGTCCACCTTCCACCCCTGCGCCACAGGCGCAACGACATACCACTGCTAGTAAACCATTTTCTTCAACGTCACAGGGAAAACGGGCGGCAAATCCCCGCTAGGTTTTCAAAGGAGGCCTTGAAGAAACTCATTCGGTATGATTGGCCGGGAAACGTTCGGGAATTGGAAAACCTGATACTGCATGTGTGCGCAATCACACACAGGAGCGTGATAAGCGCTCAGGATCTTCCGCTCAATCAGACTCCCACCGCGGGCACCGGTATTAGGCCCCTGAAAAAAGCCGTAGAGGATTTCGAGCGGACCTATATCGGGGACGTCCTGGAACAATTCAACGGCTCACGGCGGGAAACGGCAAAACGGCTTGATATCCATCGAAACACCCTCCAGGCCAAGATCTCCCGTCTGGGTCTCTGACATCAGAACCTTCCAAGAGCCTGCGTATTCTTGTCAAACACCCTCAGTAAGGCCGAAGAGCTCCGCAGTCCGGGCACTGCCAGTTGACACCGCTGCACGTCATACCCCACAGGTTTTCCTCCATGCAGTGGTTGCAGATCTGAAAGCCGCAAGGGCACGTCCAGCAAAACGGCTGTACCTTCCCGCAACAGGAACATACGTACCGGCGCGCTCGCGTCCTTTCTCGTTTTTTCTCCGCCATGACAGGTGTCCGGTGATACGCCGTCATAATAATCGACCACATGGGACGATACGGGCGCAGATTATTCAGATGCTTTACAAGTTCCTTGAAGGTAAGGCCTTTTTACTGAGAAACTCCCTACGCCTTTAAGAGATCCAGCAGGGGAGTGGATTCCATCTGAGAACTCATCTCCACCCTCGAACGGACAAGCCCGCAATCATCGAGAACCCTTTCGGCTTCCCGGCGCGCTATCTCGGGCATGTTGTTTTCAAGGCTCAAGTGGGCGGGCACCAGGACCCTCAGGCCTTCGTGTGCCAGGAGGCGCACAAGGTCAGCGGCCTGGTGATTCGACAGGTGCCCTTCCGGCCCCGAGATGCGGCGTTTTAAGAAAAGCGGGTACGGGCCGGCGTCCAATTTCTGCACATCATGATTGAACTCGACAATCAGTGCCCCGCAATTTCTAAGCCGATCCTCCACAACGCGCGTGCTTCTGCCGAGATCGGTGATAATACCCAGCCGGCAACCGCTATACGACACAACGAGCCCTATTGGATCAGCAGCATCATGGCACTTGGTGAAGGTTTCGACATGAAGATCGCCGATGATAAGCGTCTGGCCCGTCTGGATCACCATGGGGTTTGGGATATGGCCCAGGGCCCTGAGCCCGCCCTGGAAGGTTGAACGGTTTATGTAGACGGGAACGCCCAGCCTGCGGGCCAGAGGTCCGGCGCCTCGAATGTGGTCAGCATGCTCGTGAGTGATGACAAGGGCGTCAATATCCTCCGCCTCCACTTGAAGGCTCTTCAGCCGCCTGAGAGTCTCCCGGCAGCTCAGCCCGGCATCTATCAGGACTCTTGTCCGCTCAGTTTCCACATAACAGCAATTGCCTCCACTGCCCGAGGCAAGCACGGAAAATCGCATGTCCAAACCAGTTCTGTATTTCAGTACATCGGAGAAACACCTATACCGGCCTTCACAATGAAGGGGAAATCAGTTGATCCCGCTGTGTCCAAATCCCCCCTCTCCCCTGCCTGTGTCGTCAAGTTCCAAGAGTTCTTCAAATTCCGCCTTGAAGACCCGATTGATCACCATCTGTCCTATACGCTCTCCCCTTCGAATGCTATACGGCTCGGAACCCCAGTTGATGAGCACCAGGCCGATCTCACCACGGTAGTCGGAATCAATGGTCCCGGGTGCGTTGACCATGCCGATCCCATGCCTGAGAGCAAGGCCGCTCCTGGGTCTCAACTGGGCCTCATACCCTGGAGGAATGGAGACAGCCAATCCGGTGGGAA
This sequence comes from uncultured Desulfobacterales bacterium, assembly GCA_964450535.1. GTDB lineage: Bacteria > Desulfobacterota > DSM-4660 > Desulfatiglandales > HGW-15 > JAIPEI01. Next base: position 7,959 of record CAYVDE010000098.1, on the reverse strand, counting down.
TCAGGCGAATCTCACCCGGCCGCAGCAAAACCTCCTCCTCTACAGCGGCACGGAGGTCCATCCCGGCCGATCCTTCGGTTTCATAACCGGGCAGCTCAAGACCCTCGGATCCCGGAAGGCGTTTGATGCCGATACGAACACTCCTGGCGGCGGGTTTTGATCTCATAAGGAAGACCGGGCCACTATAAAAAGTTGAAAATCCAATCTCAACGCATTTTGTTGCTCAGCGGAATCAGCCGAATTTCAAAAGCTCGGAGTTGACATCACTCTCTGCGACCGGACCCAGTGTCACCAGTGACAAGGTCCCGTCATTAAAGCAGTGCCGGGCCATGCGGATCACGTCGTCGCGGCTGACCTTGCCGAGGTTCTCCATCAACTCGTCGTAACTGATGTATCTGTTGTATACATATTCGTTTTTTGCCATTCGCATCATGCGGGTGTCGGTGCTTTCCGACCCGAGGAGAATGCCGCCGATCAGGTGCTCCCGCATCATGCCCATCTCATCTTCGCCCACGTCTCCATCCAGGATTCTTCCGATCTCACGCTGGAGCACTTCCAGGGCCTCGTTCACCCAACGCGGGTCAGTGGCCAGGTACACACCAAGAAGCCCGGTGTCAATATAGGCGTTTATGAAAGAGTAGACCGCATATGCAAGGCCGCGCTTCTCACGGATCTCCTGGAAAAGACGCGAACTCATGTTGCCGCCGAGCAGGGTGTTGAGCAGTGCTCCTGCAAGCCGCTTTTCGCTGGTGAGTTCGGGCGCCCTCACCCCCATGCAGAGATGCACCTGTTCGAGTTCCTTCTCATGACAAAAAGTGCCTGGCTGCAAGGCGGGACGGTTTTTATTTATAACGGCGGGTCCGCTTTCAAGGAGCTCGAACAGAAGCTTGAACGACTCAATCAATTGGCCGTGTTCAATATTTCCTGCTGCCGCGATGATGATACGGTCGGGCGTGTAATAACGGTGCAGATAGTCGAGAATCAGGTCCCTGTCAATTCTGGATACCGTCTCCCCGGTACCCAGGACACTCATGCCGATGGGATGATCCGGCCAGCAGTGAGCGCTGTGCAGCAGGTGGACATACTCCTCGGGTGTGTCCTCCACCATGCTGATCTCCTGAAGGATGACCTGCTTCTCGCGGGCCATTTCATCGGAGTCGAAAACCGAGTGAAGGAACAAATCCGAGAGAATGTCTATGGCACGGGGAAGGTCCCTTTCCAGCACCCTGGCATGAATGCAGGTATTCTCCTTTCCCGTAAAGGCGTTGGACAACCCGCCTATGGCATCAAGGTCCCGGGCTATATCCAGGCTCGACCGCCTGCGCGTTCCCTTGAAGATCATGTGCTCGATGAAGTGGGAGATACCGTTTTCAGCAGGCAACTCGTCACGAGACCCCACGTCGATCCATATACCAAGGGAGACGGAACGGACGTGGGGTAAGCGCTCTGAGAGGACCTTTACCCCGTTGTCCAGCACCGTCTTATGATACATCTTCCAGCGTCTCTCCCAAGGCCGCCTTTCTGGACAAGGCGATCCTGCCATTCTTGTCGATGTCAATCACCTTGACGAGGACTTCATCGCCTTCTTTGAGAATGTCCGTCACCTTGTTAACGCGCTCTTTGTCGAGTTGGGATATGTGAACCAGCCCGTCTGTCCCCGGAAGGATTTCCACGAACGCTCCGAAATCCATTATCTTTCGTACTGTTCCCCTGTAAAGGCCTCCGACCTCGGCCTCCTGAAGGAGCTTCTTGATCATTTCAATCGCTACATTCGAGCTCTCGGCATCATGGGCCGCGATGACCACCTTGCCCGAGTCGTCCACATCGACCTTGCACTCAGACAAGGCAGCGATCTCCCTGATGTTCTTTCCTCCCGGGCCGATCAATATTTTTATTTTTTCGGGGTGAATCTGGATTGACGTTATGCTCGGGGCGTAGGGCGAAATTTCCTTTCGCGACCCTGGAATGGCTTCATTCATCTTGTCCAGAATATGCAGCCTTGCCTGCCTTGCCTGGGCCAGTGCCTTTTGAAAGATCTCGCGGTTGATGCCGTCGATCTTTATGTCCATCTGAAGAGCGGTGATGCCGTCCTTGGTACCGGTCACCTTGAAATCCATATCCCCGTAGTGGTCCTCGTCACCTATGATGTCCGTGAGCACCACCACCTTTTCGCCTTCGGCGATCAGTCCCATGGCAACGCCTGCAACGGCCTCCTTGATGGGCACACCTGCTTCCATCAGGGACAGCGAACCCCCGCAAACACTGGCCATGGACGAAGAACCATTGGATTCCAGGATCTCCGATACAACACGGACAGTGTACTGAAACTCATCCGCATCCGGTATCACGGGTAAGAGAGCTCGCCTCGCGAGGGCACCGTGTCCGATTTCCCTGCGGCCGGGTCCTCCGAGCCGCTTTGCCTCGCCAACGGAATATGGTGGAAAGTTGTAGTGCAGAATAAACCGCCGGAAGGAATCCCCCAGGATCGTCTCGATTTTCTGGGAGTCCATCTCGGTGCCCAAGGTCGTCAGAACAAGGGCCTGAGTCTCACCGCGGGTGAAGAGGGCCGACCCGTGAACCCTGGGAAGCACGCCTACGAGGCACTCAATGTTCCGGACCTCATCGAACGGGCGTCCGTCTATTCGCCTCCCTTCTTCCAGGGCCATCCTGCGGACCATCTCTTTCTCCAGGTCGTGAACCATGTTCTTGATCTCACCCGCCCGGTCCCCATAGGCCTGGGAAAGCCCTTCCACCGCTTTTCTGGATACCTCTCCACGCTTCTTCTGGCGAAGCCCCTTGTCGGCCGTGGTGATAACATCCCTCAGCCCCGGCTCGGCCAGTTCCTTCACCTTCGAGAGGAGTTCCTCATCCACGGTGACCGGCGGAAGCACGCGCTTCGGTTTTCCGGCGTCGTTCCTTAACTCGTCCTGCATGTCCAGCATGGGCTGGAGCGACTCATGTCCGAAAAGAATAGCCTCTGTCATGTCTTCTTCGGACGCGAAATCCGAACCTCCTTCAACCATTACAACAGCGGAACGGTTGCCGGCGACGATCAGGTTGATGTCGCTCTCTTCCTGCTGGGTGATAGTGGGATTGGCGATGAAAGAACCGTTGACACGGCCGACTCGCACAGCGGCGATCGGTCCATGAAACGGGATGTCGGAGACTTCCAGAGCGGCAGAGGCGCCAAGGATGGCAAGGACGTCCGCTTCGTTCTCCTTGTCCGTGGACAAAACGCTCGCGATAACCTGAGTCTCGAAATGATAGTTGTCGGGGAACAGAGGACGCAGGGGCCTGTCTATCAGCCGCGAGACCAGGGTCTCGCGCTCGCCCGGCCGACCCATGTCTCTTCGAAAAAAGTTTCCCGGGAACTTTCCGCCGGCATAGGACATTTCCTGGTATTCGACCGTGAGTGGCAGGAAGTCAATACCTTCCCGGACATCTTCCGTCCCCACAACGGTTACGAGAACGACCGTCTGGCCGAGGGTTACGACCACGGAACCGCTCGCCTGCCTGGCAATGCGCCCCGTCTCCATATGTAGAGTCTGATCGTTTATTTTCATGGATACGCTCTTTACCATAGTATAGATTCTCCTTTCAGATGACTATATTCATTCCTCGAATCCGGAGAAATCACTAACCCCCGGCAAGGGGCTATCTCCGAATTCCGAGTTCTTTTATTATGTTCTGGTATCGGCCGACATCGACCTTTTTGAGGTAATTGAGAAGCCTTCGGCGCTGACCGACCAGCTTGAGCAGACCGCGCCTTGAGTGGTGGTCCTTCTTGTGTGTCTTGAAATGATCGTTCAGCGACGTGATTCGGTTCGACAAAAGCGCTATCTGAACCTCGGGCGACCCCGTGTCCTTTTCATGAAGCTTGAACCGATCAATAATTCCTCTTTTGGCTTCCGGCGTAAAGACCACTTTCATACCTCCTTATGAAATGTAAATGATGAGCCGGGAGTTCAATTGAACACCCTGATAATTTTTGTGTTTTCCCCTACACCATGCGCACCCGGGGTCGCATCGATTACCGCGACCAACTCCCCGTCGCAAAGGAGCTGCAGGTGCCCTCCGGCGGCTTCCGCCCTTCCCCGCGCGGACTGTATCTCCTCGCGGACAGGATGATATCCGTTCCGAATCTTTGCAGCCAGGACTTCCCCTATCCGCACCCTCTGCATTTCCGGCAGGGCCTTTCCCAGAGAGATAAGACGGTCCCGCACCAGGAATCTTCCCTTGCCGTCATCCAGAAGGCCTGAATCAATAGCATCCTCCACCCTGTGAAGGCCGCTGGCCGTGCGCCTGAGGCTTCTCAGGTGAGCCCCTGTTTCAAGCACCCTCCCAAGATCATGTGCCAGGCTCCTGAGATAGGTGCCGGGAGAACACACGACCTCTACAATCAGGCTCGGCAAGTCCACGGAAAGGAGATCGATGGCATGCACAACCACCTGTCTGCGGGACAGGGAAACCTCTGTTCCCTTGCGTGCCAGTTTGTAAGCCCTGGTTCCTTGTACCCGTACGGCCGAATAGACAGGGGGGACCTGTCCGATCTCGCCGACAAAACTCTTCAGAACCTCCTTGATAAAGGACTCCTTCATCTCCGGCACCGGGTTCTCTTGAACCACCCGTCCCTCAGGATCGTAAGTGTCCGTCTCGATGCCGAGAAGGATCTCGGCCCGGTATTGCTTCTTGCCGGCCATGAGGAAAGGAGAGAGCTTAGTGCCCTGTCCCAGAAGCAGGATCAGCAGTCCTGTGGAAAACGGATCCAGGGTCCCGGCGTGCCCCACCTTCTTCAGACCTGAGAGGCGTCGAACCTTCCGCACTATGTCAAAAGACGTTAATCCCGCTTCCTTGTCTACAAGGAGGATGCCGTCCTGATCCCATTTTTGGTATGGGATCTCGCTCTTTTCCTGCCGCGGCACCCTACGACACCTCGTCATCGAGCTTTTCGGGCTTGAGGGTTTCCAGCAGCTTTTCCATTTTCTCGCCGTGCTCTAACGATGTATCGTGACGAAAATCAAGATCCGGGACATACCTCAGTTCCATTCTCGCCGCAATCTCCCTCTTGATAAAGCCCTTGGCGCTCGAAAACCCTTCCAGGGCGTCTTTGGCCTCAACGTCCCGCCCAAGCACGCTGAAGTGGACCCTGGCATATTTTAGATCGTTGCTCATATCCACACCGGTAAGGGTAACTCCCCTGACACGGGGGTCCTTTACCCTGTGCTCAATGAGTTCCGCTATCTCCTTCAATAACTGTTCCCCGACCCTTGCGGATCGCTTTCCGGCCAGCAAAGCTGTCTCCCTGCCGATAACCGCCCGTGCTCAGGGGCGGAATCACACGTTAATGATTTCAAAATGGGAATCAACTATCTCAGCCAGGTGAAGTGATTCCGCAAAAGCCAGCACGCTTGTCAGAGAAGAGTCCACGTGCCTCCGATCGTTTCCCACGGTGCACACCCCGAGTTCGATCCGCTGCCACAAGTCGTTCGAACCCACTTCGGCGACAGCAACATTGAAGCGGTTCTTGATTCGATCAACTATGCTTCGCACCACTTTCCGCTTTCCTTTCAAGGACCGGTTGTCATGGACCAGCAAGGCAATTTTTAGTGTGCCTACCACCATAAACTATAGCTCCGGCTTTACTTCCTGCATCTCGTACACCTCAAAGACGTCTCCGGGCTTGATATCCTGAAAGTTCTCCAACCCGATGCCGCACTCGTAACCGGTCTGGACTTCCTTGACATCCTCCTTGAATCGCCTCAACGAGCTCACCTTTCCGTCGAAAACCACAACGTCGTCTCTTAGCAGCCGCACATTCGAATTACGCAACACGTGACCGTCGGTCACCTTGCACCCTGCAATAGTACCCACCTTGGGGACATGGAATGTCTCCTTGATGTTCGCCCGCCCGATAACATGCTCTTGATATTCCGGTTCGAGCATTCCGACCATGGCGTCTTTGACGTCTTTGATTACGTTATAGATAATGTCGTAATGCCGTATGTCCACCTTCTCCCGCTCGGCCACTTCCCTCACTCTTGGATTCGCACGCACATTGAACCCGATGACAATGGCTCCGGAGGCGGAAGCCAGCATGATGTCCGTTTCAGTAATAGCCCCGGTCGAGGAATGGATAATCTTGAGCTTGACCTCATCGGTGGACAGCTTGAGAAGGGAATCCGATATGGCCTCGATGGATCCCTGCACATCGGCCTTGATGACGATGTTCAGTTCCTTTACCTCCCCCTCCTTGATCCGCTCGAACAGGTCGTCCAGACTTACTATCCCCCGCTTGTCTGCGCCTTCGGCTCGAGCAAGGCCCTGACGGTGTTCCGCCACCTGCTTGGCGACCTTTTCCTCTTTGACCACCATGAAATCATCACCGGCCTTCGGGACACCGCTGATCCCGTATATTTCCACAGGCACCGATGGACCCGCCTGATCCATTCGGCGGCCGCGATGGTTAACCATGGCTCGCACCCTGCCGTAATTCTCACCGCAGATGAAGAAATCACCTTGCCTCAGCGTGCCTGTCTTAATCAGCACTGTGGCCACTGAGCCGCGACTCTTGTCCAGCCTTGCCTCAATGATGGTCCCTTGCGCGTTTCTGTTGGGATTCGCCTTGAGTTCCAGGATTTCGGACTGAAGGGCCAGGAGCTCCATCAGATCACTCACCCCTTCGCCGGTCTTGGCGGACAGCTGGGCGTAAAGAGTGTCACCGCTCCATTCCTCCGGAACCAAATCCAGTTCGGCAAGTTCTCGCTTGACACGCTCCGGATCAGCGTCAGGCCTGTCTATCTTGTTGATGGCCACAATAATCGGGATGTCGGCGGCCCGGGCGTGATTGATCGCCTCCTTGGTCTGGGGCATGACGCCGTCATCCGCCGCCACCACCAGCACGATGATATCGGTCACTCTGGCACCCCTCGCCCTCATGGCCGTAAAAGCCTCGTGTCCGGGTGTATCGAGGAAGACCACGTCTCCGGTGGGAGTATTGACGTAATAGGCGCCTATGTGCTGTGTGATACCGCCCGATTCACCTTCAATGATGTTGGAATGTCGGATATAGTCAAGCAGGCTTGTCTTTCCGTGATCAACGTGCCCCATTATGGTCACCACGGGTGGACGGGGAAGCAGGTCGGCCGGTTCGTCCTCAACTTCTCTTAAAACATCCCTCATTTCCAGTATATTCAGCTCCAACTCGTAGCCGAAGTCGTCGGCCACTAGCGAGGCCGTATCGAAATCAATGGACTGATTTATATTGGCGACAACCCCCTGATCCATTACCGTCCGGATAACCTCAGCGGCCTTTACTCCCATGGCCCTGGCGAGTTCACCCACCGTGACCTGTTCCGGGACCTTTATTCGTCTCTTGCTGGCCCTGGGAACGGTGATCTCGGTCTGTTTGAAGCGTTTACCGGTCTCACGGCCCTTCTTCGCACCCTTCTTGCCCTTGCGGCCGGGAAATCTTCCGGCATACAGGTCATCCCTCTCAAAGACCTCGAGCTTGCGGCTCTTGACGGCTTTCTTCTTGACCGCCTTTTTCTTTTCCTTCTTCCGTATGGGCTTTCCATCCTCGTCCAGGGGAGGCGGTGGAGGAGGAGTAATATCCTGGGGAATCGGCGGCTCGGGTTTGGGCTTTTCGATCGTCTCCGGGGCCTGCTGAACCGCACTTGCCTTGACAACGACCTCCTTCAAGGGTCCTTCTTCCGGTCTCTTGATAATCTTGGCAGGTTTTTCCGCCGCCTTTTTCTTTGTCTTTTTCGCCTTGACTTTTGCTTTCCCCTTGGGCTCGGGGATACCCTCTTCCGGAGCTTCCAAAGGCCTACGGGCCTCGACAGGCGGCTCCGGCTCCTCTGCAGTTGCAGCAGACTTTTCGACGGCTTCCTCACCGGCCGCCTCTTCAACCGGCTCAACAGGCCCAGCGGCTCTTTCCCGTTTTTTGCTTATGGGCTCAGC
>CAYVDE010000097.1:0-12269 GCA_964450535.1 uncultured Desulfobacterales bacterium | reverse complement strand
CTGTTCAATCAGAACTGGATAATTTTTCGAAAAGCGGAGACCCGCTTTTCCAAAAAAGAGTTCGAAGCAGCCATCCCCTATTATGAAAAACTGTTGCCACGGGACTTTCAGGTTTCAAAGGTACTAAGGCACCTTGGAAGCGCTTACCTGGCAACAGGGCGGGATCTAAAGGCCCGGAAAATCTTTGAGAAGATGGCGTCCCGGCATGAAGGGCGGCCGGAAGCCCTGAAGGAGCTTGCCGCCATTTATGTAAGCCTTGGAAGATTTCAGGATGCAGCGTCAACCTATCAGGCAATCCTTCAAGAGGAGCCGGACAACCATTCTATCAGGACCCGCCTGGCAAGGGTACTTCTATGGGCAGGCCGGCCTGAAGAAGCCATTAATGAATACAGGAAAGCACTGGGGGAACAACAATGAAAGCTTCGGGATTTCAAGAGCCTTTGATTGTCGCCATTGTTCTCGGCCTCATGACTTTTTCAGGCATTTCCACTGCAGGCCCGGAAGAACCTGAAAAGGGCATATTCACTCCGGATTCCATTAAAGGACCGGGACCGCCTGAAGCCGGGCCAAGGCCCTTTTCCCCGGCCGGTCCCGCGGATGAAATCCCGGCCTGGCTTGCACGATGGGAACTTGCGAAGGTTCTGAGCAATGTAAAGAAATACGACGAGTCGATTCTGGAATACCGGAAACTCCTTCGGGAAAAGCCGGAACTCTTCGAGGCCAGGGTCGAAATGGCCACTGTGCTTTACTGGAAAGGGGACAGTGAAAAGGCCCTGGAGATCCTGGAGAAGATCCCTTCAAAAGAGCTTGATAAAAGCGGCCGGCTTCTCATGGCCGATATCTACGTGGCCGGCAAAAAATACGAAAAGGCCGAACCCCTTTACCGGGCTTACCTAAAGGACCATCCTCGAGATGTCTCCGTGCAATTGAAACTTGCAGAGTTGCTGAGCTGGGCGGGCAAGTACGACGAATCATTGACAGCTTACGAGAGAATACTGGAGATAAGGCCCGATGATATCCAGGTAAGGAGAAGATATGCCTTTGTCCTGGTCTGGGCGGGCAGGCATGAGGATGCGGCGCGTGAGCTCAAAAAGACCCTCGATTAGAACCGCCTATCACCTCTACTCTCCAACGCGGCGGTCTTTCTCCCAGGGCCTCCTGCCCGGGGTATTTCTGTGCCTGCTCTTTCTGTCCCTTTGTGCCCCTCATTCAAGAGCAGGGACCCTGGTCACAGAAAGCGCCTCTTCAGGCGCGCCTTCCTCCATTGTTCCTGCTGGAGACTGGATAACGAATCTCGAGGCTCGATCCGCCCTTGCCGACCTGGAGGCGGCACTGGGCCGCGCGGAAGAGAGCCGTGACCAATATGAGCGCGCACTGGAAGAGGCTGATAGGCGCGAAGAGCTGCTTTTGCGTTTCGCGGATCGAATGAATACATGGGGGGACTTTTACAGGGCCGAGGAGATCTACCGGGGATACCTTCGGCAAAACCCCATTGCCACCGAGGTTTGGATGAAGCTCGCATCCCTTCTCAGGAGCTGCGAGCGCTACGAGGAGGCGGAGGGGATTTACCTGAGGCTTCTCTTTGAATCCCCGCAAAACCACCCGGCCCTGCTGGGCCTTGCAAGGGTGAGATACCTGGAAAACCGGCTCGACTCGGCCGCTCATTACATCGAGCAGTACCTGGAAGCCAGACCCGGTGACCATGAAGGCACCCTCCTGGCGGCGGAGATATCGGTCCGTCGCGGGAACTATGATGATGCGATCGATCTGTATTCAGGTGTGGGTGAAGACAGTGCCCTCCAGGTTGAGGCCCTGCTCGGCATGGGAAGAGTGCGCCTGGAACAGGGGAAACAGGAGCAGGCAAAGGCTTTTTTTGAACAGGCCCTTGCGCTTGACCCGAAAAACGCGGGGGCTTTATTCTATTGCGCAGGGCCTGAGACGAGGGAGAAAGAAAGGTCCTTGTCGGCCCGGGACTTGGAGGTCTGGGCCCGGCTTTACACATCCGAGGGCGACAACAAGTCCGCCGTACGCCTTTACGAGGCATCCCTTGAGCAGGACCCCCTGTACTTTCCGTCCCGGATCGGGCTTGCGGAGACCCTGGCCGTTGACCAGCAGTTTAAAAGGGCCGTCCGGGAGTTCGAGGCCCTCGCCGGGGTGTTTCCGGGAAACCGTAAGGTCTTGATGGGCCGGGCCAGGACACTCGCCTGGGCCAAGAGGTATCAGGAATCCCTTAAGCTCTACGATCAAATCCATGCGCTTTCCCCCTTGGACCCCGTGCCCCAAAAGGAAAAGGCCCGCACCGCAGCATGGGCCAAGGACATGGATCTGGCCCTCGAGACTTACGACCGCCTGCTTTTCCCGCCCGTGGATCAGGGCCTTGCCTCTGCAATCGCCTGTATTGCTGCGGATTCAGGAGATGAAGCACTCGGCCGAAGGGCCTTCAGGCTGGCTGATCACGCTGAAAAGGGGTCTTTGCATGAGGGCTATGAGGCCTTTTCAGAAGACTTCGATGCCATGAAGGACGACCTTTCACCTCAAACCCGCAACCGGGTCCAAGGGGAACTTATTCGTCTCCTTCCGGCCTACAACATTCAAAAAGGGGTGTCCCTGGAGAAGAAGGCCAAGCACCTTGCATGGGACCTGCGCTTCTCCCGTTCCCTTGAGGCATATGAGGAGCTCACCGGCTTCGCCCCTGGAAACCAGGAGGCCCTGTTTGACTACGCCCAGGTGCAATGCGCCCTGGGCCTGTGTGACCATGAAGCCGAAACATACAATAAACTCCTCGAGCTGGACAGCCGGCACAGCCTTGCCCGGACCGCACTGGAAAGGCTCGAAATCCGCAAATCACCTTCCATCGCGCCGGGTTATTCCTATTGGAACGAGCGGGGCAGGGACCGGTTGTCATCCATAGAAAGGCACAGGATCGACCTGGCCCTGGACATTCCGGTCCATTGCAGATTCGGCCTTCGCGTGGCGGGACATCACTGGACTGAGCGCCCGGGGTACACGAACGAGTCCATTCAGGCGGACGGCTTCACCCTGGCCATGAACGCCGTCTTTAATGCCTATCTCAAGGGAGAGGCGTCCTGGACCAGAAAGTCATACAGAGATGAGCGGTTTGACACCCGGGACACCGGACACGCGAGTCTATGGGCCAACCTCAGGGACTACGCTCAGGTGGGGATCGGTTATGATCGGACCGACGAGCTCTATAACTCCTTTGGAATAGAACAGGGAATCCAGGCGGACTCCTGGTGGCTGTCAGTTGCTTCCCACATTACCCGCAGGCTGGATGTCCGGGCAACGGCCCGTTATCACTCCTACAGTGACGACAACTCGGGCCGGCAATACCTCATAGAGGCGGGGTACGCCCTTACAGACCACCCCAGGCTGTTCAAAGCGGCCGTGTTCGCCGAACACAGGGACACGAGAGAGGAGAACATTTACCGATACCAGGGCGGGCGGCTCGTGGACATCACCCACCCCTACTGGACCCCGAATAATTACTACGCGGGCGGTATCCGCTTCCAATGGCACCATGATCTTTCCAGGCTGTTCATTTGCGGGGGCGAACAACACGGGTACAATCTGAACCTGACACTGGGAACGGACACCGAACACAATCCATCCGTAGAATTGACCGGCAAATGGCACTGGGATTTTTATGATCGATGGACCATAGAGGTCAACGGTCTCATTCATCGCTCCCGGAGCTGGGATGCCGAAGGCCTTTGGGCGAATATCCGATACAGGTTCTAAGACATGGCGGATAAGACCACATCAAAGACTCCCAGGCACTGGATCCTGCTGTTTACGGTTCTCTGCATCCTTCTTGCCGTTCTCTACCTGATGGTGAGGACCGTCCTGTTCATAATCCTGGACTACTTCTGGTATGAAAAGCTTGTGGCGATGATGCTCCTGCTTGCCGAGATATTCATTCTCACTCACGGCATAGGTTACTTCCTGGAAATATACCGTGTACTGACCCGCGGCGAATCCCCTGCCAGGCAAGACCTCCGTGCGCCCTTTAAGGGCCCGTATCCGCCTGTGGCCGTCATTGTCTCGTCCTTTCACGAACCCCTGGAGGTGGTGGAGGACACTGTCACGGCCTTCTACAACCTGACCTATCCCAACAAACACATCTATTTCCTGGACGACACGCGGTATGACCTGCCGGGTCGCGACCCGGAGGAAATGGCCGGATACAGGCGGTCAATCGATGAGATGTGCGAGCGGATCGGCGTCAACCTCTTTCGCCGGAAATGGCGCGGCGCAAAGGCCGGGATGATAAATGATTTCCTTGCATTCATCGGAGGGGAGGCGGGAGAGGATTTTGAATTCAGCAATTTCTCAGGAAAAACACCGGCCGACCCGATCAAATACATAGTGGTGTTTGACGCTGATCAGAATCCCCTGCCCAATTTTGTGGAGCCCCTGGTCGAAAGAATGGAGGCGGAACCCAGGTTGGCCTTTATTCAAACCCCTCAATATTATTCAAATTTTGAGACCAACCGCATTTCAAGGGCCTCAGGGCTTCAGCAGGCCGTGTTCTACGAATACATATGTGAAGGGAAAAGCCTTTCCGACGCCATGTTCTGTTGCGGAACCAATGTCATTTTCAGGCGCGAGGCCCTCGTGGATGTGGGCGGGTTCGATGAGATGTCCGTGACAGAGGATTTTGCCACCTCCCTGAAGTTCCACCTGAAGGAGTGGGGCTCCGCCTATTCGAGCAGGGTTATGGCATTTGGGATGGGGCCGGAGGACCTCGGCGGCTACTTCAAGCAACAGTTTCGATGGGCTCTGGGCACGGTGGGACTCTTGAGAACGGTGCTTGGGTTTTTCTTTCGAAACCCCGGGCGAATATCCTTTGTAAAGTGGTGGGAGTATTTCCTTTCCAGCACCCATTACCTGGTAGGCATAGTCTTTTTGATTATGATTATATGCCCTTTATTATATCTTTTTTTGGGCGTACCCAGCTATTTTGCAAGGCCGGAAATCTACGCACTGTTTTTTATTCCATATTTTGTCCTCACCATAAGCATCTTTTTCTGGACGCTAAAGAAACGGCAATACGCCGTCAAGGACTTGATTTCAGGGCAACTTCTCTTGGCGATCACATTTCCTGTATACATAAAGGCCTCCATATTGGCGCTTTTGGGTGTAAAGGGCACATTCGGGATCACACCCAAAGGCGGGAGCATGTCTTTGCCCCTTCGATCCCTGTGGGTCCAGCTCTTGCTCGCCTCCCTCTGCTTTTCTGCCGTCGTCTGGGGATTCAACAGGATCATCTTCGAACAGGAACCCCTGTGGGCCATAGTGGTGAACATGTTCTGGTGTTCATATCACTTCGCCATACTGTCATCGGTCCTTTATTTCAATAACCCCGAAAAAACGGGGCGGGCCTGACTGCAATGTTGTCCGCAGCAAAGGCGCAAAGAAAAAACTATTAATAGACATATTAGAAGCTTAAATAAATATTATGCACAGTGAAGCAAAACATGGAGGTCTGGTTTTCATTAGACGCTCGAAAAACCTGTTCGGCCCTTTTTTTGTGACAGGCCTCCTGATTTTTCTGTGCCTGCTGATCGTCAAGGTTGCACCTGTAAAAGGCGGCGAACCTGCCCCGTTTTTCGGTCTCGCCCTGGACGGGCATCCATTGACGGAATCACGGTTGGAAGAGGTGGAGTGCGAGATCGGGCTCAAGCCGGACCTTGTGCTGTTTTTTCTCCAGTGGCCCGCGCCCGGGGATATCTTAGCCGGTGCCTTTCCGGAGGAAAGCCTGGATGCCATTTGGCAGAGGGGTACGGTTCCCTGCTTGACCTGGGAGCCCATGTATTTCGAGGACGGAAATGAAAAGGCCGTACACGGCAGCCTTATCCTCGACGGGGTTTACGATCCCTATATAGTTTCGTTTGCAGAGCGGGCCAGGGTCTGGGGCAGGCCTTTCATCATCAGGTTTGCCCATGAGATGAACCTCGGCAGGTATCACTGGGGCACGACAAAGGAGGACTACGGCCCCGAAAGCCCCATGATCTATCAGGACATATTCAGGTATGTCGTGGACACATTCAACAGGGTGGGCGCGCACAATGTCCTTTGGGCCTTCTGTCCCAATGCCGAATCGGTCCCAAACCCATTGCATGATCCGGAAGCCTCATGGAACAGTGCGAAAAATTATTATCCAGGGGATGAGTATGTGGATATCCTGGGTATGGACGGGTACAACTGGGGCTCCTCTCAAACCATGGAAAAAAACGGGTGGGACAGTCACTGGAAGGGCTTTCGCGAGATATTCGGCAATATCTATTGTGAATTGAGGCGGACAAATTCACAAAAACCTGTTTTCGTTTTCGAGACGTCCACAGTGCACGAAGGCGGAGACAGGGAAAAATGGATCAAGGAAGCTGCTGAGGCCCTGCGGGCCTGGCGCATAAAGGGTGTTGTCTGGTTTCACGTGGACAAAGAACAGGACTGGAGGCTCCAAGCAAAAGAGACGCGCCTTTTGGTAATGAGATGTGAATCGCAGTCCGAGGCCTTAGGACTTCGGGAGTGGATCCAGGAGAGGACGAAATGGACAGGGAAAAACTGATCGGGCATCTAAAAGAGGCCGTAAAAAAAGAGGAAACCGCCACCGGCGTTTATTTCAAACACCTCTCCGCCATCGTCTCGAGGAGCGGCCTCCCTGCCGAGGACATCGCCGGCATCAAGAACTCATTGCAATTTCTCATTAAATCGAATGATGAGCACAAGGCCCACCTGCTCTCTCTCATTGAGCGGATTAAGGAGGAAGGGCTGGATGTTTACTAAAGAGGATTTCTTACACTACTTCAACCAGATCCTGGCCATTGAAATAGAAATGATGGAGACCTATACGGATCTCCATAACAGGGTACAACACCCTGAGTACAAGAAGATTTTTGCCGAAATGGCAAAGGAGGAAAAGGGCCATGCGGAGTTGATCGAGGAGTTGAAGCAAAAGTTCGGGCCGCCGAAGGGATAAGCAGCCTTGGCTCACTCCGCTCTACGGGAGCGTTATACAGTGCCTTGTCCCACTTTTTTCTGCGAGCTCCACCAGGTGTCGGTGGTGGGTGAAGAAGATCACCTGGGTCTTACAGGAAAGTTCGGCCAGGGCCTCCAGGGCGGCCCGTGCACGGTCGTCGTCGAACTTGATCAGGATGTCGTCCACTATGAAGGGCATGGGCTCATTGGCCTCCAGGTAGGCCTCGAGGCTCGCCAGGCGCAGGGCCAGATAGAGCTGGTCCGCGGTGCCGTCGCTCATGCCGAACACCGGTACCATCTCATTACCGCCGGGACGGACCCCCACGAGCACGGGGGTCCCCTGCTCGTCGTACTCGGCCCGGATCCCCTGGAAGCGTCCCAGAGTCAGCCGGGCGAACAGCTCGTTGGTCCGCTTCAGCACGGGTCCCTGATGCCTTTCCCGGTATCGCTCCACAGCCCTGGCCAGGACCGTTGAGGCCAACCTGAGCCGGGCATAGTTCTCCACGCTCCTCTCCAGCACTGCCAGGATTTCCTGGGCCTCCTCCGCAATCCCGGCCGCCCTTGAACTCCCGTCCATTTTGCTGAGTTCGTTTCGCTCCTCGCCGATTTTCCGGTCAAGGGAGGTCCTCTCCTCACGAAGCCCGCCCATATCTTCTTCCAGGCGGAGGAGCCGGCCCTCGATCTCATCCGGATCCACTTTACCGGCCTCCTCCACGAACGCCTCCACGGGCGCCCCCCCGCTCAGGCTGCGAAGCTGCTCCTCCAGGCCCTCCAGGTCCGATTCCATCTTCCGCAGCCTGTTCGAACGCGCCTCGGCCTCGGCCAGATCCTCGTATCCCGGGCAGCCGGCCTCCTGGCACAGGACGTTGACGGCGGAGGTCAACTCAAGGATGCGCGCCTCGGCGTCGCGCAACCGGGCACCCTGCCTCTCCTGCTGCTTCTCGAGGCGGGCCTTCTGCGAGCCGTCCTCCCGGGCGCGGTTGAGACGCGCTTGAAGCTCAGGCACGGCCTGTTCGACGGGCCGGTCCTTCAGATCGGGGGCGGCTCGGGCCAGGAGCTCATTCACCCTGCCGGCGTATGCCTCGCTGTCCCGGTCGATCCCCGCGATTCGCTTGTTGAGGATATCGGCCTCCTTGAGCTTGTCAAAGAGAACGGCCAGATCCTCCATTACTACGCCGGCCTGGGCCGGGAGGGCCTCAGCTTCGAGCCCCAGGGGCTTCACCGCCCCCTCCCACTCGTCCTGCCACCGGGAGAGGTCCTGCTCCGCCTTGTGGAGCCTGGCGGCGGCCTCTTTCCGCTCCAGTTCCTTCTCCTGTTTCTCGGACTTGAGCTTCTCCCGGGTAGATCCCAGGGCCTCCTGCATCCGCACTATCCGGCGGCACCTGCCGGCCAGGGCGGAAAGCTTCTCGTTTTCCCCGGCCGGGGGCAGGGACAGTGCACGAAGCCTGTCGTCCAGTTCCTGCCGGCAGGCTTCGAAATGGCTTTCCACAGCCTCGGCCTTGCGCTCCCGCTCCAGGATTCCCTGAAACCGCTCGATTAGGTTCCGCTGCTCCTGAAACCAGTTGCGCATCTCCCTGGGGGAGCGGGGATGTATTCCGGCCGGACCCCAAATCCCCTGCCAGGCCGACCAGGCCGCGTCCTTTGCGCGCCCGGCCTCTTCAAGGCCGGCCTTTAATCGATCCAACCGCTCCTTCCCGGTCTCCCGGTCCGCCACGAGCTTTGCCTTTCGCGCCACCCGGTCCGCCTCGCGCCGGAGACGGTCGGCCAGCTCGTCCGCCCTTCGCAGGCCTGCCTCATAGGCCTCTTCAAGGGACATATCGGGGTCGGGACTCTCCGCAGGCCGCTCACCAGCCTCGAGGGCGCGGCGGACGCGTTGCCATATGTCGTCTCTATGCACGCGGGCCGCGACAAGGTCCCTCTCGGAGGGAACCTCTCCTTCCAGCTCCAGGCCCTTGAGCTCGCCGTCAGCCTTGATCAGGGCCTCCTCCTCTTCCTGGAGTTGGGATCTAAGTTCGGAGACCTCACGCTCGGCCTCGTCCATTCGACGCTCCAGGACATCCATGTCCCCGGGCGAGGGGAGAGGCAGCCGGTCAAGCATTTCCAGGGAGCCCTTCCAGAGGGTCTGCCTTTCAAGAGACCTCTTCAGGGACCGGCGGGCGCCTGCGATCTCCACGCGCTCGGAAAGCAGATGATCCTCGAGGGCGACAACGCCGGCAGCCCGCTCCAAGGCCTCATCGAGGCCTTCCATGGGGAGGGGTGGCTCGAGGGCGGAGAGTTCCTCGGCCAGGCCACCGATCCGGGTGTCGAGGCGGGGCAGGGCCTCCCGGGCGGAATCAAGGCGCTCCATCAGCCGCTCGTACTGCTTGCCCAGCTCTTGAATCCTGGCGGTCCGGGTCCGTTCGAGGCGCAGGGTGTCGGCATCTTCCAGGGAGAGGTCCTTTCTAAGGCCTGAAAGTATCTCCCGGGCCTCACTCCGCAGAATGTCCCGCCGGTCCTGGAGCTTGATGCGATCGCCGGCAGCCTTCTGATAGCTTCCGAGTTCACGGTATAGTTCCTCGATCCGCTCGGCCCGGTCGATAACTGCAGGGTCCACAAGGAGTCGCGCCAAGGCCTGGGCGGTTTCTTCCAAGTCTTCCCGGACCAGGTCCCGGCTGCTCTCCGCTACCTGGAGATCGGCCATGAGGCGCGCGCGCCGATCTCCGAAGTCCTCGGGAAGTAGCACGGCGTCGGTAAATGCATTGCGCTCCTTCAGGCGTTCCCGCCTCTTGGCGATCAGCGGAAGGGCGTTTCGAATGCGACCCAGCCGGTGCAGCTCGGCCTCCATGGATTGAAGCTCCCGGTCAACATCCCGGCGCCTCGCCAGGGCCTCCCGCAGGGCGGTATCGTGCCGATCCCAGTCCTGCCCGGGGAGTTGGGCGTCCCGCAGGGCCTTTTGCTTCTCCCTGAAGGCCGAAATCGTCTTATTGATCTTTCGGGTGGAAGCGGCCGGGGTGAACAAGGCCTCTGCCTCGTCCTGGAGAGCAGCCTGAACCCTGCGGAGGTCGGAGATGCCGGACCCGGCCGCAAACAGGGCCTGTCCCACTTCCCCGCCGCCTTGAACAATCTCCTCGCCGCCCCTTACCAGGTCCTCATGCCCTATGCCGAACATGGTGGCAAAGACCTGCTCATCGATGTTTCCGAGAAATTTCTGAAACCGGGCCTCATCCACAGGCTGGTCGTCGTCCCCGTCCCGCAGGGTATTTACGTTGCCTTTGCGGCGGGTCACCTGGATCACGGTCCCGTCGCTGTGTTGCAGTATTCCGCCTATTCGCATCTTCTTGTAGGGATGGATGAAATCATCCGTGGACCGGGCGGGCATGCCGTAGAGAAGCTGCCTCAGCGCACGCAGGCTGGAACTCTTTCCAGCCTCGTTGGGGCCGTAAATGACGTGGAACCCCTCCCGGCCCTCGCTCAAGTCTATTTCAAGATCGGTGAACGGCCCGAAGGCCCTGAGGTTGACCCGAAGAATCTTCATGAGGAAGGCTCCCCATGAAGCAGGCGGCGGACCAGCATGGGACGAACCTGCTTCAGGACGGCGCGGACCCACTCGGGGTCTTCGGGCGCCGGCGACCCTTCAGTCTCCTTGAACTCACGGGGCAGCTTGCGATCAAGATCCTCCAGGACCCGTCCCAGGGTCTTGAGCTGTTCCGGGTCCGAAAATATCTCATCAAAGGAAGCCAGGAGTTCCTTTACCGGTCCGCTTGACGTTCCGCCTGACCCGGCCCTCTGCGGTGTGCGGGTAAGCACTCGGACCTTTTCAAGAAACACCCTGCCACCCCCGGCCTCAAGGGCTGCGGCGCGGATCTCATTGATCCATTGTTCCAGGCCGGAGGCCAGGTCATCATGGGCCACGGACTCTCCTGTGATGCGAACCCGCACCACCAGGGGAAGAGCCGGGTTCTCTTCGAGGAGTCCCTGAAGGCGTTCAATCACCCCGTCCACCACATCGTACCCTGTCCGGGCCTCTTTGGCGTCGATCTCCTCATCGAACCAACGGACAGCATCCAGCGGGCGAAAGCACAGACCGGCCCGCCCTCTGGAGTCCACCTCCACCAGCATGCAACCCTTGGGTCCGGTCTCACGCACGTGGCGCCCCTGGGTGTTTCCCGGGAAAACAACCGGCGGGTCCTCGTTGAGGACCTCCTTCCGGTGAATATGACCCAGGGCCCAGTAGTCATAACCCTTGGACTTGAGTGTCTGGATCGTACAGGGGGCGTAGGGCTCATGGCCTTCCCGGCCGGTGGCGCAGGTGTGGAGAAGGCCGATATTGAAACATCCCGGGGCCGGCTTTGGGTAACCGGCGGCAAGATCTTTCTTGACCGCAGGCGAGGCAAAGCTCCAGCCGTGAACCGCAAGGGCCGGCTCTTCCAGAAGGATCGTTCCCGGGCGGTCCGAAGGAAACAGATGGATGCCTTCGGGAAGCCTGAGCATCCTGGTGATCCTGCTGGCAGCGTCATGATTCCCCGCCACGAGAAAGACGGGGATGCCCGCCTCGCGCAGCTTGTTCATCCGGGCCACGAAATATAGGCCTGTGTTGTAGTCTTTCCAGTCGCCGTCGTAAAGGTCCCCTGCGATGAGGACGAACGAGACATCCTCGGCGATAGCGAGGTTCACCAGGTTGTCAAAGGCCCGCCTGGCAGCCCCGCGGAGTTCATCTACGGGCGCGCCCTCGTAAGCCTCGAGCCTGCGCATGGGGCTGTCCAGATGAATATCCGCTGCATGAATGAATTTAAACATGTTGGGTCTCTTCAGGCATGACAGGTGGCCACCGCCGAGAATAGGCCCATTATAGCTCGTCGGAGGCGGCGGTATGGGCCCCCAGTGTCAGAGAATAGTTGTCACCCGCAGATCGGTCAGATGGGGTTAATGGAGCTATCTTAAGGCTGGAGTTCGATAAAGACAAGAAATCTGAGACTGATCTGCGGCAGCTCGTCAATGAATACTTTCAACAAGGCATCGGGCGATCGAAATCAGGTAATTGGAAAATGTACTTAAAGACAGGCCTCATTCTTGGCTGTTTCGCAACCTCGTACGTTCTTCTGGTATTTGTCGCTGAGACCATGTGGCGAGGCCTTCTCTTGGTCATTCTACTCGGATTGTCCAAGGTTGGAAGCGGCCCCGTCAGGCCGCCGCCGGCAGCCGGCTGCGCCGGCGCTGGAGGACCGCCACCAGTGCAAGCAACAGCCCGGCCGGAATGAACATCAGGTGCTTGGGCGGAATGTCGGCCGGCT
>CAYVDE010000096.1:0-12608 GCA_964450535.1 uncultured Desulfobacterales bacterium | reverse complement strand
CGGCCCTTTTCCACGAACCAAGAACCACGAACAAGGAACTAAGAACCAAGAACTACGAACCACGAACCACGAGCAACGGACACGGCCCTGATACAGCGGACAAACACAGGCTGAATACCCCCCGGGCCGAAAGCGTTTGGAGGCACGATCCAATGTACGATTTCCTGTTGAACGATGAACAACTGGCCCTTCGCGAGGAGGTAAGGGCACTGGTCCGATGGGTGCCCAGGGAAATGATCCTGGACATGGACCGTGATCGCATTCAGTTCCCCAGAGAGTTTCTGGAGGAAGCAGGCAGGAGGAACCTCATGGGCTGCCGTTATCCAAAGAAGTGGGGCGGCAGGGGTATGGATTGGGTGACCACGTGCATGGTCATGGAGGAGGTGGGTGTCCTGGGCTACATCTTTGCCTGTGTGTTCGGAGTCGGCGCGGAACTGGTGTGCGATGCCGTTGTTCTTCACGGAACTGATCGGCAGAAGGAGAAATACGTAAAACCCCTGCTCCGCGGTGAGATGTTCGCGGCCGAATGCCTCACCGAGCCGCGAGGAGGTTCCGACTTTTTCGGCACCACCACGCGGGCCGAAGATATGGGGGAATACTTCCTGCTGAACGGGCAGAAGAGGTTCATCGTCGGGGCCGAAGGGGCGGACTTCTTCCTGGTGTATGCCCGGACCGACCCGGAGGCCGAGCCCCACAAGGCCCTTACCTGCTTTATCGTTGACAGGGGGCCGGGTGTTAGCACCGAATACCTTTACGGCCTCATGGGCTGTCGTGGGGGCGGCGCGGGCCGGGTGGTTTTTCAGGACGTGCGAGTACCACGGGAGAATGTGGTGGGAAGGGTGAACGCCGCCTATGATGTTTTCAACACCATGATGATTCCGGAGAGGCTTGGCACCGCCGCCATGACCGTTGGAGCGGCCCGCCCGGCCCTGGATGTGGCAACGGGATACTCGGCCCGGAGAAAGGCCTTCGGCCAATATATTTCACAGTTTCAGGGAGTGAGCTTTCAGGTGGCGGAGGCGGCCGTGCTGCTGGATGCGGCCCGCTCCATGGTCTACACCACCGCAAGGGCGGTGGATGCCGGTGTGGAGCCCCGGCGGATCCGGCGTCTGGTATCCGAGACAAAGAAGTTCGTAACCGAGTCCTGCCAGAAGGCCGCCCACCACGCCATGCAGGTCATGGGAGGTATCGGGTATACCAACGTCTTTCCGGTGGAACGTATCGTCCGAGACCTTCGGCTGGCCTCCATCTGGACGGGCACTAACGAGATCATGGCCGCCATCACCGCGGGCGAGTGGTACCGCGAGTACAAAAAGGCCCGGGAACTTGCTCCCAGGGACTTTGAGTGGGACGCGGAAGAGGCCGGGGCCGCGGAGGAAAAGGTGTACGAGTGACGGGGATGATCCGGAGCGGGGCCTGAAGCCCTGCCCTGACCCGGGAACTCGTGTGACAGGCCTCTGTTGGTTTCTCTGAGGGAGGGTTGTTATGGTTGAGCATGCATGGGAGGCCTTCAATCCCGAAGGAAGACACCGTGTCATTGTCACCAAGAAATTGCCCGGGGCCGGATGGCTTGAGATCCTCAAGGACGCCGGATGCAGGGTGGATGTCTGCACTAGTGAGCGGCCGCTGGGAATTGATGAGATCAAGGCCGGTATTGGACGGGACTGCCATGGGGCCATAGGCCAGCTGAACGAACCCTGGAAGGCGGATCTCCTCAGTGCGCTAAAACGGGCGGGCGGACTAGTGTACAGCAATTATGCCGTGGGATACGACAACGTGGACCTGGACACCGCCACCCGCCTCAACATCCCGGTTGGAAACACCCCGGGCGTTCTTACGGAGGCCACGGCGGAACTGGCTGTGGCATTGACATTTGCGGCTGCAAGGCGGTTGGCGGAAGGGGACCGGTTCATGCGCGAGGATCGATTCCTGGGGTGGTTGCCATCACTGTTCGTGGGAAAACTCCTGTGGAACAAGACAGTCGGTGTCATAGGGGCCGGAAGGATAGGGACGGCCTATGCGCGAATGATGGTGGAAGGCCACAAGATGGACCTGGTCTACTATTCTGTCAGGCCCAAGGAGGGGCTCGAGGGTTTTGTCGCGTCCTATGGAAATTTTCTGGCCTCCGTGGGGGAACGGCCTGTGACCTGCCGAAGGGCGGAATCCGTTGAAGAACTGCTCAGGGAAGCGGACGTGGTGAGCCTGCACGCGTCCCTCAATGAATCCACAAGGCACCTCATTGATCGGGAACGGTTGGAATTGATGAAAGAGGACGCAATTCTTGTCAACACGGGGAGGGGACCCTTGATCGATGAAGCAGCCCTGGTAATGCATTGCCGGAATCACACCTCTTTCATGGCCGCACTGGATGTGTTTGAAGACGAACCCGCCATGAAGCCGGGCCTAAAGGACCTGCCCAATGTGGTCCTGGCCCCCCATGTAGGGTCTGCAACCGGGTGGTCCCGAAAGGCCATGGCAATACTCGCCGCATCAAACGTGGCAGGCGTGCTCAAAGGGCTCCCTGTGTGGAAGACCCCGGATGTTTCGGTTTTCCTGGGTCAGTCGCCCCCTGAGGCGGTGCCGAGCATTGTGAATGCAGAGGAACTGGGGCTGCAGGCCTTTCAAGAATGAACGCGGTGAAGCCGGTTTTAAAGACATGAAACCCGATCGTTGACAACAAGAGGGTGGAGATGTAATAAAAACACAAGAGTTATGTCAGGCCCATAAGGCCACCCAGGCTCCAGCCGGGTGGCCTTTTCTTTTTGCCGGGAGAACACTTCAACCCATCTCCTTATAGACGGGCTCCTCGTGCAGGGGACCGCCGGAAGACAAGAAAGGAGGAAGGTCATGGAAAGAAAAATCGTGGTGATGATCACATTGCTTGCAAGTCTTGTCGTCTCACCGGTCGCATTTGGCGCAGGGCCTGTGCGTGTGGGGGCCACGGTCTCGGAAACAGGTCACTTTGCCACCGAAGTGGGCCCTTTTCGGGATCTTCTAGAGGCTTGGGCCGAGGAGGCCAACTTGGAGGGCGGTGTGCTCGTCGGCGGGGAGCGGCGACCTTTGGAGGTCAAGGTGTATGACGACAGGAGCGATGAGGCCTTGGCCCGAAGGATGTATGAGCGTCTGGCGGTAGTGGACCGGGTCCATATCATGATCGGCCCGTATTCGAGCCCGCTTACCTTTGCCGCCTCCATTGCGGCGGAGAATCACGGGATCCCGTTTCTGGCGGTCTGCGCCAATTCGCCCAGGATCTACAACCGGGGGTTCCGGTGGATCGCGTGCGTGATCGACGAGGCCCCGCGTTACACCCACCGCTACTGGGAGATGCTGGAGGCCGGGAACAAGGCCGAAACCGTCTTTTTCGTGGTGGAGGACACCCTGCACCCGCAGGGCGTTTACGAGGGAGCCAGAGTCCTGGCGGAAAAGGCGGGACTTGAGGTGCAGGGCAGCCGAATCGTCCCGCACGACTGCCGGGATTTCTCGTCCATCATAGAGGCTGCCAAGCGGCTGGACCCGGACATCGTGTTCATATCCGCCAACATCCCTTTTGCCGCGCAGTTCATGGGGCAGGCCCGGGAGATGGGACTGCGGCCCAGGGAGTTTCACGCCATCCATCACAGCGGCATTTTCAGGCGGTCTCTGGGAAAGGCTGCGGAGTATGTCACGGGACAGTCCTACTGGACTCCGGGCGTGACTTTCGGTCAGCATGAGCGTTTCCAGGAAATCCTTGACCGGGCGGGGATAGAACTGGAGGACTACCCGTGGGCCCCTGCCTACATGATGGCCTTCGAGGTCTTGGAAGCGGCCATGGCAAAAGCGGGGGGCATGGAGCAATCAGGCCTGATGACCGCGATCCTCGAGAGTGAGACCGAAACAATAGGCGGGGTGATACGTTTCAGGTCCAACGGCGTTGGTTCCATTAACACTTACCCCTCCCAGATCCGAGACGGGCGTTATGAAATCATCTGGCCGCCCGAAAAGGCAACCGCTTCCCACATCTATCCCACTCCCTATTGAGAAAGGACCTCTGATCCGTGTCCTTTGATTTACATATCCTGCTGGGAGGACTTTATCTGGGCGCTCTTTATGGAACCGCCGGTGTGGGGTTTCAGGTCGTGCTGGGGTCCACAGGCCGGGTTCATCTGGCCTACGGCCACATGTGGATAGCATGGGCCTTGCTCCTGTCTTCCGTGCATGTGGTCGGTTCAATGCCGTTGCCGGCGGTGCTGCCCGCAATGGTGGCTGCAGGATGGTTTGTGGGTTGGTTTCTTCATCCGGCTGTGCTCTGGCGCGGGCCGCTTTCCAGTGAACGCGCCACATCATTTTTTCTTATTACGCTTGGTGCGGCCCTGGTTATTGAAGACGCCGGAAGCCGGCTCTGGCCCCTGCCCGGAACGGCCATGGCCTGGGCCCCTGAACCGCTCGTGCTGGCCGGAGTCACCCTGCCCGGGGCCAAGCTGGCCCTTATGGGCGCCGCTCTGATCACAAGCCTGGGCGTGCATGTATTCCTGAAGCGCAACCGCTGGGGAATGGCCCTCAGGGCCTGGGACCGGGGGAGGGCGCCTGTGTGCCTCGCGGGCGTCAGCCCTGAGTCACTGGGACGCAGGGCGGCCGCACTCGGTTTCGCCTTATCCGCCCTTGCGGGCGGTTTCCTGGCCCTTTCATACACTGTTTCCATTCGAGAGGGCATGGCCATGACGGTAAGGGCCCTGGTGCTAGCCGTGCTCGGAGGGACGCTCTCTCCGCTGAGCGTATTGGGTCTGGGCATGGGACTGGGTGTGGGGGAGGCTTTTTGCGGGCAGGTCCTGGGAATGCGATGGGGCCCTGCAGTGGGTTACGGGCTTCTTATCTTCATGCTGCCTGTGCTGGAGAGGAGGCGCAAGTGAGAAAGAGTTGGCCTGCAGCGTGTGCGGCGTGCGGCGTGCTTATTGTCATCGGCCCCGGCCCGCTTGGCCCTTACGGCGCCATGATCGCCTGGACCATGCTGCTACAGGGCACACTTGCATTGAGTTACGACTTTCTGGGCGGGTATGGAGGAGAGCTTCACCTGGGGCACGGTTCGTTCTTCGGGTTAGGGGCCTATATTTCGGCCCTCGCAATCAGCCACGGACTTGGCTGGTGGTGGGCGCTCCCCGCGGCAGGCGTTGCGGGCGGCGCAACGGCGAGGCTCCTCCAGCCCATGCTGGTACCTCAGAGCGGGGTCCCGTTCGCCCTGGTTTCTCTCGGGGTGCTTCTATCCTGCGGGCTGCTTGCCCGCAACCTGGCGGGTATCACCGGCGGCACGGCCGGCCTTTCCCTGCCTTCAGCATTTCAAATGGGAGGTCCGTATACCTGGTCCATCCTTCTCTTTGCCGCAACACTCCGGGTCCATGACAGCATCCCTGAGTCCAGGTTCGGCCGGGCACTTTGCGCGGCCGCGGCCGATCAGGAGGCGGCCGCCTCTTTCGGAGTGCCCACCGGGCGCGTCAGGGGCCGCGCATTGATACTGGGCGCGGTGCCGGCGGCCCTGGCCGGCGGGATCTACCCGCTTCCCATGGCTTACGTGAGCCCGCAGTCTGCATTCGGCCTGGAAGTCGCCCTGGCCCCGGTGGTGGCGGTGCTCCTGGGAGGCCCGGCGAGCCGTTGGGGACCCCTGCTGGGCGTGGTTCTATATACCGGGCTTCAGGAGTGGCTGTGGACCCGGGGCTGGCAGTGGTCCCTGGCCATGACGGGCATGGGGCTCATGGCGGCAGGCGTCTTCCTGCCGCGAGGAATCGCAGGCCTTTTGTCCGGCCGGCGCTGAGCCGACGGCCTCGAGGTGCACAACATGGGGCATTGGGCCTGCCGCCACCTGAACATGCTTTATTGCGGCACATCCCGAGACCGGACCACGAGCGATTGCTATCCCGATTCCGATTTCGATTATCCCAATCTCATTGGTATCCTCTATCCGAAAGAAAGCCCCGGCAGTTTTTACTTGGGTTTCCAGGTTACCATCCAGCCCGGCTTGACGGGACAACTATCCGTGACAATGGCGACACCTGATTTTTCCCAGACCCTGGCCACGGTGAATGTCCCGCTGGGCTCTCCTTGTTCATTGAGCAGGGTGAGTGATTCGCCGGCATACACCCCCTGGTCCTTACCGGCGCCGAAGGCAATCTCCATCTTGTCTTCGGACTTTTTTACCCGGACTATTTCCGCCTTACCCTGATCCATGAGCACTCTTTCCCTGATCCGGGACAGCCTCAGAACCAGGAAAAAGCAAAGCACCGCCGGGGGCAGTCCGGCCAACCCGATCCACCATGGTTTAAGACCCAAGTGCTTGTAGGCGATCGATTTGGAGTGTTCTCTGTATCGGGCTCTTGAGGCGTGGACATTGGCGGTGAAAACCGGAAAGGCCTCATCCTTCTCGTATTCAATCGGCCTTACCATAAATTTGTAGGTTCCAGGCTCAAGGTCTTCGAGGGCTTTTACATATCCGTTCCACAGGTTCCCGCCCAACCAGTATCCGGTGTGCACTCTCTCGATTCTCACCAGCAGGGAATCGTGTTGGGCAATGGCGGTTAATTCGGATATTCGCTTTATCCTCTCGGGCATCGGCCCGTTCACCTTGACAGTCTCTCCAGGGAGCATATGGACGGTGAAGTGGTGCCTCAATAGCTGGAGCATTAAGGAATCCACAATGCTTAAGAGAATAATTATAAAAAACGCGGCTCCCAGGACGCCGATGGTCTTTTGAAGTCTGGTGACCCGTTCAAGACTCATTTATTGATCATCTTCAACCACGGTCTTTAATTTTCTGATGACCACGAGGCCGGCAATAAGGGTGGGTATGAACATCGCAAAGAAAACCTTGAAGAACCCTGAAGTGAAGTCAGCAGTGTGATTGTGGGCGAAACCGACGGCAAACGCAAGCTGGGCCAGAATGAGTATATCCAGAAAAACGACGGCCAGTTTCTGGTGCCTATTCATCGGCGCTGAGGGCTTTTCATTATCGGTTCGCGCCGCCGCAGCGGTTGCCTGGTGATGGGTATAATCAGTCATGACTACTCATCGTGATAGGTCTATAAATATGTCCCGGCAGGACCGGTGAGGCCCTGCCGGGGGTTTAATGCAAGCCGGCAGAGGGGCTAGTGGGAGTCACCGAATATGTCGGTCTTTGTGACATTCATCAGCCTGAGGGCCTGTGCCGGGTCCTTGTAATAATACCGTATATCATCCCCGGCCCGCCATGTCTCGTCAGGAAGCCCTAAGTAGTAGTCGGGAACTGAAAAGCTGACAAGGGCCCTTTGCCTGCCTGAATAAACAGTAATGATTTTCTTGTCACGATCAACAATGGGAAAGCTTTTCCCGGCGATATGAGGATGATCCCTGAATATGCCGTCCTGTTGATCAATAAGGGTGTATTTGATGGTTTCAAAACCCTGGGTTTTGTCATCAAATATGATTATTTCACGGTTTTCCAGGTCGATCTCCATGCGTTTGCCCGCAACAGGCTCCGGTCCCATCTCTTTCGGATCAGTGGGGATCTTGATGGTAACAGGAGGCAGAAGGTCGTACTTGGGATTGCCGGGCTCCATATAGTTGCTGTCCCGGATATAGGTTATTACACCTTTCTCTTGATCATATCCAATAACCCGGCCTTGGTTGACTTGACCAAATTGGCAGCCCATCAGAAGCAAGAGGGGCAAGAAGGCCATGATGCTCTTACATCTCAGGAAGAAAGCCATTTTAATTACTCCTTACAGGCTAGATGTTGATACATTAATTTCCTTCTCTGGCCTTCTTGTCAGCCAGTTCTTTTTTAACACCTTTCACAAATGTAGAAAAAATATACAACGACATGATCGCGACCATGCTCAGAATCAGTACTGTTGCCATGCTGTCGAATACAACCCTTACCCCCGGGTTGGCGGCGGCAATCAGCTTGAAGACAATGGAGAGCCCGCAGACAAGCACTGATATACCGAAGAATATCCGAATGCCGTAACCTTTGACGTATTTTGTGGCAACAGCTCCGATCTGGGCGCCGATAGAAGCCCCCACTAGCATGATTACCGCAGCCACTAGCTCGGTTCTCCCTTTGTATGTATACGAGGCTGTCCCGTAAAGTCCGGAGATGGCGACTTCGAAAAGGTCGGTACCAACCGCCACGTGGGTCGGGCATCCGACGAAGTAGAGTAAGGCGGGCATACGGATGAGACCGCCGCCGATACCAAGTATGCCGGCCAACCAGCCGGTTGCAAGGCTGATGAGGATGGGCAGCCATGCGGAACAATAGACTCCCGCTTCCTTGAAGTGAATCATGGGAGGGATCTTTATCTTGTGAAAGGTCTTGTGCCACTCAATCCCGGTAGCCAGCCTGTCGGCTTCCCCGCCGGACTCCCTGATTTCCTTCTCCATCTTCTTTCTTTTTCTGATGTCCGAAAATACCAGCCAGGCAATGAGGACCAGCAGAACAAGATACATGTACCGAACAGTGACATCCACCTGGCCGATTCTCTCCAGCCACATGATCATCTGGGCCCCTAATTCAAATCCGATCACGGTCCCGATGATCATGACGACGCCCAGCTTGTAGTCGACGTTTCCGAATTTCCCGTGGCGCATGGTCGAGATAAGAGATTTCCCGGCCATGTGAGCGATATCCGTCCCAATGGCAAATGCCATTGGGAATCCCAGGATGTTTAGCCCGGGTGTAACCATCCAGGCGCCTCCCATTCCGAAAAAGGCGCCGATGATGCCAACTCCGAACCCCAGAATGATCAGGCCTGGCCAGAATATATCAACGCCCGAAATGGGCATGAGCACGTATAGCCAATCCATGTTTGAACCTCCTGCAATTTATTCAGACTGATCAAGAAGTTAGTACAGTTCTGCGGCTTAATGTTCTGCGAGTTCCCTGGACTTTAGATCAATGCCAATCCTTGCCATCACAAAGTCGGCGAGGACACCCATAATAACGCCGATTATGGGAATCAATATAATAGTGACAAGAGCAAAAGCCAGGTGAGAATCATTATACAGGTTGGTCCACCAGGCCTTCCATCCGGTAAAACGGCGTGTGTCTGCAACAATCACTATTGCTTCTCCACCACCGCCCGCAGCCATAACTTTACACGGAAGAAGTACGAAAAGGAAAATGTAGATCACTATCATTTTATTCCATATCTTTTTCATAAAAAACCTCCACTTTTTCAGGAGTCCGGTCTATCTGATTACTGTTACGCTGCATGGGGCGTTTGAAACCACCTTGCTTGCGGTGCTCCCCATGAGAGCCCGTCTAAGACCTGTCATTCCGGTGCTTCCGATAACGATCATGTCGAACTTGTCGTCTTCGGCACGCTCAATTATGTTGTTGGCAGGCACGGTGCCCATCTCCAAGAAAACCTCGACTTCAAGACCTTTTTCCTCAAAAACTTTTTTTGCCTTCTCCAGGGCCTTCCTGGATTCAACCTCGAGTTTATTTTGAATGTTTGGGGGCATTTCAGCCAGAAGATCCTGCGTGAAGCTGACAACAGATATCAGCGCCACATGGTCCTTGCCTTTTTCAGCCCTGTCCGCGGCCCATTCCACGGCCTTCATGGAACTGGCTGAACCGTCCGTAGTTACCAGCATTTTCATGGGGCTACCTCCATTAAAAAGACGGCTTTCCGTTGCAAGCAAAAGTTATGCCATTAAACTTTGAGAAAAAATGCACTTGATGATAAGCAGAGGCTTTTTTTTTGTCAACAAAATCCGGACGGCTGAGCCGGGAATGAATGAGTAAACGAAGGGACAAGAAAGGAGGGCTGGTCGTCCGTATTTACTGGGTTCTGCGGGCCGGTTTCTCTTTTCGGATATTTTCAAATAAGCGCTCCAGGGTATAGTCTCCTTCCATAAAGCTCTGCGCGAAGAGTTCCACGCACTGATCATTGACCATAAGCATATCCATCTGCCGGGTAAAGACGATAAGCCTGCCCATGGCTGCCAATTTATCCTCGATTACTTCCTGTTCGTCTTTCTGAAACCGCGAAAAGACCCTGTCCGCCTTGACCTGTACGTAAAACCCGAGCTCTTCAAGTATCCTTGCAATGGCCCGGACCCTCCTGTTTCTGCGAACATCATCGGCCGCACCGCCCTTAAAGGAAAAAGTAACATAGTTTTTATTTATGGTTTTACCGCAGTAAGAATCCAGAATCGCAAAATGATATCCCACTCTTGAACTGAAATTCAGATACCTGTCTGAAACAATGGCGTAACTCTTATCGCCGAAACGTTCTGCATTGTGGCCCGGGTTGACTATCTGCTCAGTCATAACAGACATTAGGCCGCCCCACTCAATAGGCCTTGGCTGACTCCAGCGGACTTCATCATTGAGAATTCCTCTAAGCAGTGCCTTAAAAGGGATGGAAGACACTTGTCCAACATCTATTTTGTTCCACCTGCCGGCGTTTCCTGAAATACCGCCTCCCAGATCAATTATATGAAGGTCAATGGGCAAAGCGCCGCGAAGCTTCATGGAGCAACTGCCATGCTCTGAGATATAATCGCTTATCTGGAACATAGCCATATAGGAGGTCTCATGAACAAACCTGGCCATATCGTGCAGTGTTTTGCAGTGAGTGGGAGAAAAATCCGGTGCCCTGGGGTCTGTCAGGTTCAAGGGAGTGATTAACCCGGCAACTTTTTTCAGGGTCTGGTATACAGGGGTGTCTTCCATGCTCGAGCCCCGGGGTTGTTCCAGGCTGATGAGCTCTTTGACCTCCCCCTCATAGACCCGCCCAGAATAGGCGTCCACTGTTACAATGCTGCCTTTTCCTAAAATTTTAGTCGCATTTTTACACCCAAGTATAGCAGGAACATCGTATTCTCTGGCCAGAGACGCCATGTGCCCGGTGACACTTCCGGCCTCTGTCAGGATGGCCGCAGCCTTGGCCATCACCATGACATATTGAGGGTTGGAGCCTTTGGCCACCAAGACCGCCTGTTCTGGAAAATCTTTGAGGTCATCATCCCTTTCCACCCGAAAAACCGGCCCATGTCCAATTCCCGAGCTTGCGGGAGTCCCGCTTTCAAGGAGTATTCGGTGTCCCTCAACTGGGGGGATTTCGACATCTTCCGAAGTCCCGCATTGAATGTGCAAAGGCCTTGCCTGAAGTATGAAAAGCCTGCCTTCAGGACTCAGGGCCCATTCGATATCCTGAGGAGTATTGTAGTGCTTTTCGATTATCAAGGCGTATGAGGCAAGCACTTCAGCCTGTTCATCCGTCAGGCAGGGCTGGTCTTGTTTTTCTGGTTCCACTTCTTCTTGAAGGAGCCCGTCCCTCGTCTCCGGGATTACGAGCTTTACTTCTTGATTGACAATACTGCGTCTTATGAGCTTTGGTTCTTTTTGCCTGGATAAGACATACGTGTCGGGGGGTACGGTTCCATCGACGGCATATGGGCCGAGCCCCCAAACGGCATTGACAATTATGTTTTCTTCGAGGAGGTTAAAGGGGTGCCTTGAGTACAAGACTCCACTCGCCAGGGAGTCCACCATCTCAAGGCATGATACGCTCATGGGGTTGTCTTCATCCCTGATCCCCTTGGTAAGCCGGTATATAACGGCCCTTGGCGTGTAGAGGCTTGCAATTACGCGTTTGTAGGTAAGGAGAATTTTTTCTCGGTGAACATTCAGGAAGGTGAGGTACTGTCCTGCGAATGATAACTCGCTGTCCTCGCCGACCGAGCTGCTGCGCATGGAAATGGTGGGCGGCTTTTCCCCTGCGGATTCCTTCTGCCGGGCCATTTGATCATAGGCATCTAAGACGGCTTTTTCCAGAGAGGCGGGGACCTCTGATGATATTATAAGCTCTTGAATCCTTTCGCTGGCCTCGTTGACTGTTTCCAGGTCATCAGGATCGATTTCCATTTTGATCTTTCTGATCTCATCGTCGATATCGTTTTCCTGAAAAAAAATTTCCTGTCCCAGAGTGGTTATTGCAAACCCGCCAGGCACGGGCAGGTCGAGCCTGCTGGTCAACTCCCCCAGGTTGGCGTTTTTACCTCCAACCCAGTCAACCATTTCTCTGTTGATTCTGCTGTAGGGCAATACCAAATCGTTGACCTGGGTTTCTTTTCTCTCTTCAATATAAGTCTTGATATTATTGTTTATGTCCTCAAGAATTTGAAAAAATTCATTATACTTGTCACGGGTAAGGATATTGAGGCTCTTGACCATGCGCATTGTATGAAACACAGCCTGAGCAGATTGTGACCTTATATAAGTCATTCCAAAGACCTTATTGCCCTTTAGCTTATCGTTAATATCTACTATAATGTTTAGAAGGACAGAGTTGGATTCCAGTAGTTGTTTGAAGGATGTGTACATGGCCTGAAAAATATTGTCCAGTTGTCCACTGGAAGGCCTGGAATTCTTGTTTGCCTGGATCTTTTTTGCTAAATTAAACACTTTTTTAAGCATATTATTGCCTTATAACAGCTTTAGTCACATGCCAAAAAGTCGATTATAAGAGTTATTGGAGAACACTAAATCGCACTGTCTCTCTTTGCCTTGGCCGTTTTCGCCTCAAAGGCGCTTTGAATCTTGTCCATAAGGTCTTCGATACTGCAGGGTTTGTGCAGGTAATCGAAAGCCCCCAGAT
>CAYVDE010000095.1:0-12656 GCA_964450535.1 uncultured Desulfobacterales bacterium | reverse complement strand
TGGTGGAGCTGATGGGGATCGAACCCACGACCTCGTGACTGCCAGTCACGCGCTCTCCCAGCTGAGCTACAGCCCCACACGCAGAGGAATACTAACATTAGCAACGGGTCCGGGTTCTGTCAACATCATATTGACAGATAGACACTTGATTCCCTATACTTCGGGCAATGGATGCCGGAGTGGTGAAACTGGTAGACGCGCTGGACTCAAAATCCAGTGGTACTTAGTACCGTGTCGGTTCGATTCCGACCTCCGGCACCACCAACCAAGAACCCTTTGCGCGGTAAGTGCGCCGGAGTTTTAAAGACGGGGTTTTCGGCCGCTTGAACGGCCGGGAACCCCGTATTTATAAGGTGTTCATGTAAGGACCGCACGTATTGGGCGGGAGTTGGAGCTCTTGGCCATGAAGATTGAAACCTTTGCCCTGGAACGGTTTTTTGCAAAGCACGAGTTTTCCTCCGAGATTCTCCTGTCGAGTTCGGACTGCGAGGCCCTGTCCATGTCGGAGCTGCTGGACCTGGCCGACTCTCAAACAAGAGGGCTATGGCAGGACCTCAAGCTGGGATACACCGAGACAAACGGGCACCCGGCCCTTCGCGAGGCCGTGGCCGGACTTTACGAGGGTCTGGAACGGGATGACATCCTTGTTCTTGCGCCGGAGGAAGGTATTTTCCTTTTGATGCAGGCGCTCCTGAATCCCGGGGACCACGCGGTCTGCACGTTTCCCGGCTACCAGTCCCTCTACGAAGTGGCACGCGCTATTGGTTGCGAGGTATCCTTTTGGACGCCCGACGAAGAACAGGGCTGGCGGTTCTCCGTCCAGGATTTCAAGACCTTGATAAGGGACAACACCAAGCTGGTGGTCATAAACTTTCCTCACAACCCCACAGGGTTTCTCCCGGCGCGGGCGGATTACGATTCAATGCTTGAGATAGTGATGGACCAGGGGGCCTATCTGTTTTCCGACGAGATGTACCGGTTCCTGGAGCTCGACCCCCGTGCAGTGCTTCCAGCGGCCTGTGAACAATATGCCGGCGCAGTATCGCTCTGTGGCCTTTCCAAGTCCTTCGGCCTGCCCGGACTGCGGATCGGCTGGGTCGCGTCCAGGGATCGCCGGATTCTAGATTCAATCAGCCGCCTCAAGGATTACACCACGATCTGCAGCAGTGCGCCTGGCGAGATACTTGGCCTCATGGCCCTGCGCGGGCGGGATCGCATCATCGCCCTCCAGCGGTCCCGCGTTGAGGAGAACCTTTTGATGCTGGACGGCTTTTTTGAAGAATACAGCGATTGCTTCCGATGGAATCGGCCGCAGAGCGGCTCCATCTGCTTTCCGCGAATGAAGACGGTTGAGGATACCTTCGTTTTCTGCGAAACACTCGTCAAAGAGACCGGGGTGATGCTGGCACCGTCACGCATGTTCCACTACGGAGACCACCATGTCCGCTTCGGGTTCGGCCGTGACTTCCTCTCCAGAGGTCTCGAGAGGTTGTCGGGTTACCTGGACATGTATGTTCGACACTAGGTCCGGAAATCTATCGCATCAATGGGGCCCGGCCGAATGGGATCAGGTGCAAAGAGGGCTCAGCGAATAAGGGGCAATGGCCGCTCAGGCCGGGGTAAGGTGTAATGCCCGGCTACCGGGGTCATGTGGCAGGCGGTGCCGTCTTGTGGGCGGGGTGTTTCGCCGGGGCGGTCCAGCTTGATCTGGTTCCCTCGCACCCGGAGACGGCGGTATTCCTGGGTGTGACGGCCCTTATGGGGGCCCTGTTCCCGGACACGGACACCGACTCCAAGGGACAGAACCTGTTTTACTTGATCCTGGTAATCCTGGACCTGGCGTTCATGATCAAGGGTATGTACCGCTGGGCCGCTGTTCTCGGGTTCTGTGCAATGCTTCCCGCACTCGGAAGGCACCGGGGATGGACGCATACCTGGTGGGCCATGCTGCTCGTGCCTTTGCCGATACTCCTGCTTCCAGTGGTTTTCTACGACCAACCCGTGTGGCGCCTTTTGCCTTTCTACCTCTCCGCGGTGATCGGATACTTCTCACACCTCCTGATGGACAGGATCTTTTAGCTTCCCTATTTGATCTTGTGAATTATACTTCCAAGATCTATCATTCACATGCCGTTCATGGATAGATCGCTCCGGGCAAGGGGTGGTTCGATGAGGGGAGCGTGCCGAAAATGATCGAGTGCGAGGCTCAAATCACCGGCCATCGGGAGATCGTTCCCGATACCTTCTTGATGTTGCTTGATGCACCTTCCATCGCGGGGTGCGCCCGGCCCGGCCAGTTCGTTATGATACGCGCGGGCTCCGGGCTCGATCCCCTGCTAAGGCGCCCCTTTTCCATTTGCGGGCTTTACAAAGACGGTGCCATAGGCGTGTTGTACAAGGTGGTGGGGAGGGGCACGGCCGTTCTCGCA
Source organism: uncultured Desulfobacterales bacterium (assembly GCA_964450535.1). Classification (GTDB taxonomy): domain Bacteria; phylum Desulfobacterota; class DSM-4660; order Desulfatiglandales; family HGW-15; genus JAIPEI01. The sequence goes on along the minus strand of CAYVDE010000095.1, from coordinate 10,227 downwards.
GAAAAGCGCCCCGGGGACAGGCTTCATGTCCTGGGTCCGTTGGGGAACGGTTTCAGCACCGGGAACGCATCCTCACCCCTTTTGCTTGTGGGCGGCGGAATGGGCGTGGCGCCGCTCTTCTTCCTGGCCCAGGAACTCTCCCGGGCGGGGGATCCGCCCTTTCGCCTCTTCACTGGTTTTTCCACAGGAGAGCAGGTCCTTTCCGCAGAAGATATCCTGCAGTTGGATAAGGGTGGAAAGGTCGCTACAGACGACGGTACCATGGGGCACGAGGGCCCTGTGACTGAACTTTTGCAGGCCGAGCTGGAAGCAGCCCCGGGAATCAAAGCGGCCGGCTCTGTGTACGCCTGCGGCCCGGCGGCCATGCTGGAGCGTGTTGCTTTGCTCGCTGATACGGCCGGGGTCTCATGCCAGGTCTCCCTTGAGGCATCAATGGCTTGTGGCCTGGGAGCTTGCCTCGGATGTGTCGTTCACGCGGCACCCGAAGAGGCGGTACCTTTTTTCCGGGTCTGCACGGAAGGCCCGGTCTTTCCGGCCAAGGCCGTGGATTGGACCAGGGTTGGCGGGCATTGAGGCTCTGATAAGACAGGATACCAGGTTCCAGTGCACCGGACGGCTTGATCATGAATGAAATCCATCCCGATCTCCGCGTGAGTGTGGGTCCTCTGAGGCTGAAGAATCCTGTAATGGCTGCATCCGGGACTTTCGGGTACGGCCGGGAGTTCGAATCCCTGTTTGACCCGGCCCTCTTAGGGGGCATTATCGTAAAGGGCCTGTCCCTCGCGCCGATGGCTGGAAACCCGCCTCCCAGGATCGTTGAGACCCCGTGCGGCATGTTGAACTCCATCGGGCTCGCCAACATCGGCGTGGAAAGGTTTTTGGAGGAGAAGCTTCCCTGGCTTGAGGGCCTGGACACCGCGGTGGTGGTGAACATCTACGGGCACAGCATTGAAGAGTACGGTGATGTGGCCCGGGCCCTTCGGGGGGTGGAAGGCATAGACGCCATCGAGGTGAACATATCCTGCCCCAACGTGGAGCAGGGAGGCATGGCCTTTGGCACTGATCCGGACACATCGGCCCGTGTCACGGAAAAAGTGCTCGCATCATCGGACAAGCCGGTCATTGTCAAGCTCTCGCCCAATGTCACCGATATCCGCAGGCCGGCCCTTGCAGTGGAGAAGGCCGGGGCGAATGCAGTTTCCCTTATCAATACGCTCACCGGCATGGCGGTGGATGTAGAGACCCGCAGACCTGTGCTGGCAAACGTCAAGGGAGGACTCTCCGGCCCTGCCATAAGGCCCATTGCCGTGCGCATGGTGTACGAAGTTTTAGAGGTCCTCAGCATCCCGGTGATCGGCGTGGGCGGGATCATGACCGGAAGGGACGCCCTGGAGTTCCTTATCACCGGTGCGCGGGCCGTGGAGGTGGGGACGGCCGGCTTTGTAAACCCCCTTGCAGCCCCCACAATCCTGAACGAGCTGGTCGAATTCTGCCTGAATAAGGGAGTGGCCAGGCTGGAGGACCTGATCGGGACACTGGTTACGTCCCCTCGTGCCTGAGTAGTACGCCGCCCGGAAATCAGTTAAGGGGAATTACCGCGAAGATGAAGGTGCTCCAAATCGAGTGGGAAAGTATCACAGCGGCCAGGTTGCCTGTGCGCTGGTAGAACAGGCCCCAGAAGGCCCCTGCTGTTGCAGCGGCGCCGATGAGCATGAAATTCATTGAAGAGACGTGCACGCAGGCGTAAAGAGCCGTTGCAAAGATGTAACCCCGCCACTCTCCGAAACGCCCCTGGAGTCCCCGCTGAAGAAAACCCCTCCAGAAGATCTCCTCACTTGGCCCGGTCACGAAAAACAAAAGCAGAGAGATGACCCAGGCCGGGGTCCCGGCCCCCTTGTGATAGATCTCGCTGATCTGGGTGCCTGCGAATCCAAAGAGCTGGAGCGACAATACACGTCCGACGGCGAATATGCCGTAAAGCGCCGCAGCCGCCGCAAGTCCCATCAGCAGTGCCCGTAAATCAAAACGCATCTTGCTACGGGTCTCACTTCGGAGAAAAAGGGAAAGGGAAGCCAGGATCGCCGCGGAAAGAGAGATCTTTACCCAGAAGTTGCCCCATGGGACGGCAAAGGCCAGGACCCACAGCACAAAGGCAAGCGCTGTGAGGCCAGCCAGGGACCTTGTCCCCGCTCCTGATCTCACAGGACAGCCTCCAGGATCAGGGAGATGATCAGCAAAACGCCGAAAACGGTGTTCAATTGGGCCGTGCGTGCGTCGGCGTCCTTGGGAACCTCGCGAATCATCACCCTGATGAGTTTCAAGGCCGTGGGTACGGAGAGAAGTACCAGAAGGGCCCAGGGGCTGAGGGGGCCCACCAGGGACATGATCACAACGGCCAAGATCGCGGCCGCCACCATGGAGGCATAGACCCGTGGGCCGTTGTGCCGTCCGAACACGATGGCCAGGTTGGTGACTCCGGCCTGGTCGTCGGTCTGCGCATCTCTTAAGTTGTTGGCGAACAGGACCAGCGCCACGAGCACCCCGAAGGGGATGGAGACAAACAGTGCGTCCCAGCTGAACCGTTGGATCTGGACAAAGTAGGCGGCCTCCACCGAAAGGGGTCCCCACATGAGGAAGACGGAGATCTCGCCCAATGCCTTGTACTTGTATGCAAAAGGAGGCGCTGTGTAACAGACGCCCGCAATCAATCCTATCATGCCTATCCACAGGATTTCCCAGCCGCGAAAATATGCGAGCAGCAAGCCCAGGGATATGCCAAGGGTGAACAGCAGGATGGAGAGCCACAGTACCGGCATGGGATAGATTCTGCCTTCCACCAGGGGATGGGGCCTGTACTGGGCGGTGGCAACCTCGGCGACGTCCACGCCGCTGTGAAAGTCGAAGAAGTCGTTCATCAGGTTGACGCCGCCGTGAACGGCGATCATGGCGAGCGCGGTGACGAGGTAAAGGGGCCACGAAAAGGCCCCGTGGGTGGCGGCCAGGGCCGACCCTACGCTCACTGAGATGGCGGACATGGTGAATGACCACGGCCGCACGGCCAGGAACCAGTCTTTATAAGTGCTCATGATTGAGTTCCGGAAAGGGTTCGGGTTGGACGGCCTGTCAGCGGCGGTACATGGCTTCGATGAGATCGCTGAAGGCCTCGTTTACATACTTGCGCTTGACCTTCATGGTGGGAGTGACTTCTCCGTCTTCTTCGTAGAGCTTCTTGGGCAGGATGGTGAACTTCTTCACCTGCTCCACACGGGCAAGGGTCTCGTTCACCTTATCCACCTCGCCCTGAATGAGGCGGACTATTTCGGGATCCATTGTGAGGTCCTTGTAAGTGGAGAACTGGACCTTGTGGTCCTGGGCGTACTTGACCACGTTGTCCTCGTCGATCATTATCAGGGCCGAGATGAACTTCCGCCGGTCCCCGATGATCACGGCGTCGTTGACGTAAGGGCTGAACTTGAGCTTGTTCTCGATGTACTGGGGGGTGATGTTCTTGCCTCCGGCAGTGACGATGATATCCTTTTTGCGATCCGTAATTCTAAGGTATCCGTCTTCGTCGATTTCACCCACATCCCCTGAGTGAAGCCATCCGTCCTTCAGGGCCTCCTGCGTGGCCTTATCATCGCGGTAATAGCCTTTGAACACGCTGGGTGAGCACACGAGGATCTCCCCGTCTTCGGCGATTTTGATCTTCGTGCCTGTAAGCGGCGGACCCACGGTACCGAACTTCACGCGGTCCACCCTGGAGACACATGTTACCCCGGTCCCTTCGGTCTGGCCGTAACCCTCCACCAGGTTGACCCCGATGGACTGAAAGAAGTGGAGCACGTCCGGAGAGATGGGGGCTGCGCCGCTGTAAGCTATGCGCATTCGGTCGAACCCGAGCCTCTCCTTGAGCTTTCGAAAAACGGCGAATGATGCCAGGCGATAAGCGGCCTCCAGCAGTGGCGGCACATCCTTGAACCCCATACGCAAAGACGCCCGCTTTTTGCCTATCTTGAGGGCCAGCCCGAAGACGATGCGCTTGAACCAGGTGGCGTCGGACATCCGGATCATTACGGCCGAGAGGTACTTCTCCCAGATCCTCGGTACCGCGTAGCCCACAGTGGGGCTGACCTCCATCATGTTGTCCGTGACCGTGTCGGGGCTCTCTATGAAATTTACCACGTACCCATAACTGATTTGAGCGAAGACCGAGAATATCCGTTCGAAGATATGGCAGAGAGGGAGAAAGGACAGCACCTCGTCATTGTCGTACATGGGGTTGTCAGTGGTGATGGCGCGCCCCATCCAGGTCACATTGGCATGGGTCAGCATGGCCCCCTTGGGAGGGCCGGTGGTCCCGGAGGTGTATATGAGAACAGAGAGGTCCTCGGGGGTTACGGCGGCCAGTTTTTCTTCGAAAAGGCCGGGAGATTCTTCCGCCGCCCTAGCGCCCATTTCCAGGAGTTCCTCAAAAGTCATGACCATGGGATCGCTGAAGTGCCGCAGCCCCTCCAGGTCCCAGACGATCACTTTCTTCAGGTTGGGGGTGTTGTCCCTGAAGTTGAGCCACTTGTCCAGCTGCTCCTCGTTCTCCACAAAGAAGAACTTGGACTCGGAGTGTTCGACGACGTACTCCACCTGAGGCCAGGCGTTGGTGGAGTAAACCCCCACAGCCACTCCGCCCACGCATTGGACACCCATGTCTATGATGACCCATTCGGGGCAGTTGTCGCCGATGATGGATACGCAGTCGCCCTTTTCCAGCCCCATGGATACAAGGGCGGAACCCACGGAGCGGGCCCTGTTGTAATACTCGTTCCAGGAGATATCATGCCACAGACCATGCTCCTTTAAGCGCATGGCCACACGGTCACCCAACCTCTGGACCGTTTTTTGGAACAGGGCGGGTGCAGTATCCTTGCTCTCCACGGGTCTGTCTGTCATCTCCACCTTTTCTTGCGCTTCCAGCGCTGGTACCCCTTGGCCGACTCCTCGCTTCGAACACCCATGTAAAACTCCTGCACGTCCTTGTCTTTCATGAGTTCACCGGACGGCCCCTTCATCACGAAGCGCCCGTTCTCAAGGATCAGCCCGAATCGGGAGACGGCCAGTGCCATGCGGGCGTTCTGCTCCACCAGCAGAATTGTGACGCCCTCCTCGTTGATGGTCTTAATGATGCCGAAGATCTCCTTGACGAGCAGGGGGCTCAGCCCAAGGCTGGGTTCGTCCAGGAGGAGCAGTTTCGGGCTGCTCATGAGGGCGCGGCCCATGGCCAGCATCTGCTGCTCGCCGCCGGAAAGAGTCCCCGCCCACTGATCCTCCCGGCCCTTTAAGACCGGAAAGTGCTCATAGACACGCTCGAAGTCCAGCTTCACCTGGATCCAGTCTTTACGAGTGTAGGCCCCCATGAGCAGGTTTTCCCTGGTGGTGAGTTCCTCGAAGACCTCGCGCCCCTCAGGCACGTAGGAAATCCCAAGTCGCACAATGTCCTCGGTGTCCTTCCCGTCGATGCGTTTCCCCTGAAACTCGATGCTGCCCTTGTCGGGCTGGTCTTCAATGAGGCCCATGACCGTTTTAAGGACCGTAGACTTACCGGCCCCGTTATTTCCCAGGATCGTCGTTATGGTGCCTTCCTCGACCGAAAGGGAGACACCTCGAAGGGCGTAGATCAGGTCGTAGTATGTCTCGATGTTTTTGATCTCGAGCAGCATTTATGTCTCATCTTCTCCGAGATAGGCCTTCAAGACTTCAGGATGCCTCTGGACTTCTTCCGGGACGCCCTCTGTGATGGGGCTTCCAAAGTTGAGGACCAGGATACGATCCGATATGTCCATGACCATTTTCATATCGTGCTCAATGAGCATGATTGTGACGCCCAGCTCGTCCTGGATGTCCTTTATCCAGAATATCATGTCCTGCTTTTCTTCGGAGTTCATGCCCGCGCAGGGCTCGTCCAGCAGCAGGAGTTCGGGTTCCAGGGCCAGGGCACGGCCCAGTTCCACTTGCTTCTGGGTGCCGTAGGGCAGGGCCCCCACGAACTTGTTGCGTACTGACTGGAGGTCAAGGAGGTCGATGATCTCCTCGACTTTGCCGCGGTGCGAGATCTCCTCCCGCCCGGCGAACGAACGCTTGCCCCACATGACCGCACCGTGAAAAAGGCCGGTGCGGATGTGGTTGTGACGGCCGAGCATCAGGTTTTCCATGGTGTTCATGTGCTTGAAGAGCTCGATGTTCTGAAAGGTCCTGGCTATACCCATGCGGGCGACCTGGTCGGGACGGCGGCCCTGGATCTCCTCTCCCCGATAGAATATGCATCCCCGGTCGGGTTTGTAAATGCCGTTGATGCAGTTGAAAAGAGTTGTTTTTCCGGCGCCGTTCGGGCCGATGATGGCGAAGATGGTGCCTTTTTCCACCTCCAGGCTGATGTCCCGCAGGGCCTCGAGGCCGCCGAAGGAGATGAAGAGGTTTTCGATCTTGAGCAGGGCCAACGGCAAATACTCCGGTAGAAGTAAAAAGGATAATGGTTCAAGACATGTGCGAGGCGGCCGCAACCGCATGTGCCGGCTGCAGGCCGCCTCGAAGCGTGTTTACGGATACTCGATGTAAGTCCAGTCTGTCAACTTCTTGAACTTTCCGCCTTCCAGGCATTGGACAATATAGGTCTCCTTGACGCCCTGCCTGGAGCCGTAAGGGTCATTGGGGTCCAGGGGCAGGTAGTTCACTTCACCGGAAATCCCTTTAAAGCCCCTCATGCTTTCGAGCTTTTCAACCAGCCGTTCCCGGGTGAGATCCCTGCCGCATCGCCTGATGGCCTCCACCAGGGGCTCGGCGAACAGGATTCCGGCGTAGTAGAAAATACCCCAGCGCTCGTCCTTGGCTGCGAACTCTCCGTAGGCCTTTTCCCGGTACTTCTTCATGAGGGGATCATCGGAATCGGGCAGATCCCCGAAGGTGGCTGCGATGACCCCTTCCCACAACCCCTTGCTGATGTGCATCATCAAGGGGAAGTCGGAGCATGTGCTGGTGCTCAGCCACTGCGGCTCGAGCTGCATGGCCTTGCTGGTCCCGACTAAACGGACCGCGTGGCCCGGGGTGACCCACAGGAGAACCGCGTCCGGATCGGCCTTTTTGAGCGCCATGACATGGGGCTTCATGTCCGTGTCCGTGATCTCCACGGGGATCTGGGCGACAAGTTCCAGACCGTGTTTCTCCAGCTCGTAGGCGGCTCCCTTGACGCCGTTCTTCCCGTAGTCGTCGTTCTGGTAGGCAATGGCGATCCTCTTGAGGCCCATCTCTTCAACCGCATAGCGGCACAGGGCCTTTGCCTCTATGTAGTAAAGCGGGTAGACCGCGAATAAGTACTTTTCCGGGGGTTCCAGCCAGTGCAAGGACCCTGCCGACGGGCCGATCCAGGGGATCTTGCGCTTCATCAGGTAGTCCTTGACCGCGAGGCCCGGGGCCGTGCCCACTCCCGATACCCAGGCGAACATGCCTATTCCCTCCTGGAGTTCCTTGACGCCCGCCGCGGTTTTGGCCGGGTTGTAAGCATCGTCGAACATGTGGTGAACGAGCTTGCGGCCGTGAATGCCGCCTTCGGCGTTGATCATCTTGAAATAGGCGTCGGTGCCACGGGCAACAGCGCCCCAGGGCGCTGCGGGCCCGGTCTGCGGTCCCCACTGACCGATGTGGATCTCAGTGTCCGTGACTCCTTCTTCCGCGGAAACGCCCGAGGCGACTCCGCACATCAATACCGCCGCTACCAGCAACAGCCAGAAACCTCTTTTTTTCATGGGGCCCTCCTTAAGACAATGAAGGTTACGGTTTCGGGTGCCGCGGCCGGTGACCCGGGCCACTGGGAGATTCCACAGGTTCCCGAGGCCGGGCCGATCGGCGGCCCCCCAGCCCGAATGCATTATTGCCCGGGCTAGACCTTCTTCACATAATGGCGGGCAAAAAGCCCGCTGGGTTTCACGCACAGCATAAGTACTATGATCACAAACGCCACCACCGACTTGAACTCGATGGACACGTATCCTCCGAAGAGGTTTTCGATAATGCCCAGCATGTAGGCCCCGAACACGGCTCCGGGGAGGGAGGTCATTCCGCCCATTACCGCGGCTGCAAACCCCTTGAGCATGGGGTCCCACATCATGTAAGGCTGCATGATCATAGGTGATATAAGGAGCCCGGCCAGGCCGCCCACAACGGACGAGACGGCCCATGTGAACATGAGGATGCGTTTGGTTCGAATGCCCATGATACGGGCTGCCGTGTGGTTCTGCTGGGTGGCCTTCATGGCCACCCCCAGCTTGCTGAAACGGAGAAACAGAAACAAGATGATCATCACGGTCAGGGCCACCACCAGGGTGAGGACCTCGAGGGAACTCACGAACATCCCTTTGAAGGCGACGCTGCTGTAAGGGGAAATGGGAAAGGGCATGGTCTTTGGATCGGCCCCGAATTTCCAGGAGACCAGACCCATCAGGATCATCTCGAGCCCCAGCGTAATGATGATCATGCCCAGCACGGTGGGTTCCTTGGCCCTTCTGAGAACCGAAAACTCCAGGATCACTCCCAGAAACGCGGCAAATGCCAGGGCGCCGGGAAACGCGAAATAAAAGGGGACGCCGTGGGTCTCCAGCAACAGGTAGGTGAAAAATGTGGTGATAAGGGCCATCTCGCCCTGGGCGAAGTTGAGGACCTCGGAAGTCTTGTAGATGAGAACCATGGCGAGGCCCATCAGCGCGTAAGAGCTTCCCACCGCTATACCGCTGACCACCATCTGAATGAAGTCGAGCATAATGAACCAGGTGTTGAGGTGTTGAGGTCAGTAGAACTCTAAAACGGCCAGGTCTTCCAGTATTTTTTAGTCCTGATCCACAGGCCGAAAAGTCCCAGCGGCTCGAACAACATGATCAGGACCATGATCAGTCCGAATACTATGAACTGGATATTGCTGACTCCGGTGATTGAGAACCATGTCTTGGAAAGGGCGTCCAGCCATTCCCCCAAGTAGGGGATGCTCAAAATATTCCGGAGCTGGAGGTCCAGCCAACTAAGCAGGCAGGCTCCGGTAATGGAGCCGAAGATGGACCCAAGCCCGCCTACCACGACCATGGACAGAAACAGGATCGACATTATCAGGGTGAAGACCTCGGGCTCTATGAAACGCAGGACAAAGGCATACAGCCCTCCGGCGATTCCGGTGTAGAAGGCGCTCACCGCAAATGCCAGGGTCTTGTAATAGGTGAGATTGACACCCATGGACTCGGCTGCGATATCCGCGTCCCGGATAGCTACGAACGCCCGTCCCACCTTGGTCTTGATGAGGTTCCTGGCTGCGAGTGTCAGCAGCACGGTCAGGGTGATAAGGAGATAGTAGAAGTCGCGGTCCGTGTTCAGGTGCCAGGGGCCTATGATCAGTTCGGGTGCGTGAAGCCCCTGACGGCCGCCGAACAGCTCGATCCGTCCTATCACCTTGGTGATGGTGAGCCCGAATCCCAGGGTGGCGATGGCCAGGTAGGGCCCTTCCAGCCTGAGTGCGGGAAGCCCGAGAAGAAATCCGAACAAGGCGGCTACCAGGGCGGCCGCGGGAAGGGCCAGCAGGAACGGGAAATGGAGTTCCGTCATGAAGATGATGGTCCCGTAGGCCCCTATGGCAAAGAAACCCGCATGCCCCAGGGAGACCTGACCGGTATAGCCCACCAGCAGGTTGAGCCCGAGGGCTACGATTACATTGATGGCCATGTAATTGGCCACGTAGACATAGTAGTTTTTAAAAAGGAAAGGGAAAAAAGCGAGAAACAGGATCAGGAGAATGAACCAGAAGACGATCACGCCGGAGCTAAAGAGTTGAACGTCTTCGTAGTAATCGCGCTTCATGTCCATGGGGCGTGTCTCCAGCCGAGACTGTCAAGGGCATCAATCACGTTGTCATCCGGGGCCCAGCCTGTCCACCACTTTCCTGTAGTACACCTCATGTTCCTCAAAAAGCGGAGATCCTCGACCCATGATATTCAGTTTCATTATCTTGAAGTTGATTCTCCGTATCTGGCGCAGCTTCTCCTGCTCGTCCGGAATGGAGTCCAGCAGGTCCTTGAGCGCCCGGATGTCTTTTCTCAGTTCGACCTCCGGTGGAAGGCAGTTGGCATTCTTCAGGACCTTGTAGGCCATGCGAAGGTCTTCGGGTATGTGACTGTCGTCTTCCAGTTCAAGGGGCTTGCCGCG
>CAYVDE010000094.1:10643-12672 GCA_964450535.1 uncultured Desulfobacterales bacterium | reverse complement strand
CCTCCCGGCGAGCGCTGACGATATTATCCTGGAGCGTCTTTTCGTCCTCTGCGAATTTTTCCCCGAGGGCCTCCGCCCGATCCTTCAACCCGGCCATTTCCTCGTTCCTCTCGCTCATAATACGCCTCAGAGGGCGGTAAGCTACGATATTGAGGACAAAAAGGAGGATAAGGAAATTGGCTATCTGGATCCAGAGGACGCCGACAGGCCATATCGAGTAATCAATATTCAACATGGTCGCGCTGACCTTCCCTTTTCTCTTTGTGAACAAATTATCAAGGGTATGGTCTTTTATAAAAAAAAACCTGCCTTGTCAAAACTTTTTTCCGGAAACACCGGTAATCCGTTTTTGTACTTATATCAGGCGGTTTTCATTGAACAGCCGTAAGCTTGTCTATGTTTTCATCGTCTTGGGCCATTTCCTTTTCGGCCTTCATCCGGCAGTGCCCCTCGAACACAACGCCCTCATCGATAACCACCGTAGGTGCCTGAATGTTGCCGTAGACCTTGCCTGGGGCGTGTATCTCTATACGGTCGTCGGCCACAATGTTTCCTCGGATTTCCCCGCTTACTATTATGTGGGAGGCGTGAATGTCGGAATCGATGCTGGCGGATTCACCTACGATAAGGGTTCCTTCTGTCAAGATCTCTCCTTCGAACCGGCCGTCGATACGAACAACCCCGGCGAATGACAGCTTCCCGTTGAATTCCGTTTCCCGCCCGAGAAAAGCGTTGATTTCATTCTTTTTTTTCTTCACGTTAAGGCCCTTTTGGTCATGTTTTAGTTCTGGAATGCCTATCACACCCACCATATCATTGCAACAAAAATCCCCGTAAAAACCCGCCTTTTCGACGCCCCAAAGTTTTAAAAGCTCGAATTCGGGCCATCGTGGACGAGATGATCTACTGAAACATGAACCTCCTCATGCTGATATTCATCAGAAGCCCCATCCCGGCGAGGGTGCTGACCACGGAGGAGCCGCCATAGCTGAAGAGTACAAGAGGGATACCAACCACAGGAAGGAGTCCCGTCACCATACCCACGTTGATTACCACTTCCCAGAAAATCACCGCGACTACCCCTACGGCGAGAAATGTGCCGAACCTATCCCTGGAGTTCCTCGCAATGCTGATCCCCCATATAATCAGAAGGAGATACGCGCCCAGAAGGAAAACCGACCCTGCAAAACCCCACTCCTCAGCAAGCACTGAAAACGCGAAATCCGTGTGCTGCTCGGGCAGGAAGTGCAGGCGGGTCTGGGTTCCCTCCATATAACCTTTTCCCCAAAGCTGACCCGAACCGATTGCGATCTTTGACTGGTTGATGTGATACCCCGCGCCGAGCGGGTCCATGTCGGGCCTCAGGAATGAGAGAATCCGCGTTTTCTGGTAGCCCTTCAGGGTTGACCACACAAACGGAACGGCCGACATCACCCCTGCGACCAGCAGGACAATTGACTGCCAGCGGATTCCAGCAAAAAGCACCATGGAAAAAGATACTATAACAAGCAGGAGTGTAGTTCCAAGATCCGGTTCTTCCAGGATCAGGGCGCAGGGGAGAGCTATTATTACAAAAGGCTTCCAGAGGTCCCTGAGGCGATAGGATTCGCGGTGCTCACCTTGCTCGCTGAAGTACTTGGCCAGAGCGGCGATCACGGCCAGTTTGGCCAGCTCGGAGGGCTGGAAAGACAGCCCGCCGATGCTCAGCCATCGTTGAGAACCGGAGGTTACGGGCCCGATCAAGAGCACCAGGATAAGCAAGGCCAGGGAGAAAATATAAACCGGATAGGCCAGCCCCTCCAGTCTGTGGTAATCGAACAGGGTCATCGTCAGGAGCACTCCGAATCCTATGAGGAACCAGTAGAGCTGACGAATGAAGACCCGCGGAACCCCTGAACCGTCGAGACCGTGCGTGGCGCTGTAGAGGTTTACGAGGCTCAACGAGGCTATGATACATAGCAGGAGGAGCAGGATCCAGTCGAAATTTTGCACAAGGCGTCGATCGAACATCGCGGAACTCTCTTTAGGG
>CAYVDE010000094.1:0-10543 GCA_964450535.1 uncultured Desulfobacterales bacterium | reverse complement strand
CCAGTCGAAATTTTGCACAAGGCGTCGATCGAACATCGCGGAACTCTCTTTAGGGGATGGTGTCTGTCTCTGTGTCTGTGAAGATACCCTTTTCCTCTTTCCCGAGGTAGGCCCGAATCAATTCTCCTGCAATGGGAGCCGCCTCTCTTCCACCCCCCCCGATATTCTCCACCAGTACCGCTATAGCAAGCCTGGGTTTTTCAGCAGGGGCAACAGCCACAAACCATGCGTGGTCCTTGAACCTGTCGGGGACCTCTCCGTCAATCTTGCTGGCCTTTCCGACTTCAAGGCCGACAACCTGAGCCGTGCCGGTTTTACCGGCCACTGTGACCCCCTCCACCCGCGCACGCCAGCCCGTGCCGTGAGGCTCGTTGACCGCGGCGACCAAGGAACGCTGCAGCCGAAGTAGATTTTCCGGCGCTACATCCAGGCGGGAAACCTCCGTAGGCTCGAACCTGTATTCCGTCCTTTCCCCCTTTCCGGCCCATCGCACGATCTTGGGCTGGTGAAGGACGCCCCCATTGAAGACGGCCGCGATCATTCTTGCGGCCTGAATAGGGGTCACCAGCACAAAACTCTGCCCGATGGAGGTGGAGATGGTCTCCCCAGGCTGCCATGCCACTCCGAACCTCTTCTGTTTCCATTCCCTCGTGGGGATCAGGCCGGGCCGTTCGCCCCCAAGGTCCAGGCCGGTGTTCTCTCCCAGCCCGAGCATTTTGGAATAGCGAGCGATAGTGTCTACGCCCAACCGCCGGCCCAGCCTGTAGAAGTATACATCGCACGACTCCCGCATGGCTCGGTGAAAGTCCACGTTGCCGTGACCTTGGCGTTTCCAGCAGCGGAAGGTGTGCGAACCAAGCTGATACCGGCCGCCGCAGAACACTTCTTCCGCCGGATTGATCACCCCCTCCTCAAGGCCGGCCAGGGCAACGGCGATCTTGAATATAGAGCCGGGAGGGTAAAGACCTGAAATAGCTCTGTTCTGAAGCGTATGATCGCCTCCCGAGACCATCTCCCGCCAGGTATCCAAATCAAGGCCGCGTATAAAAACATTGGGATCGAATGCCGGGGAGCTGGCCATGGCAAGGATCTCGCCGTTCTCTGGATCAATTGCAACAATGGCCCCCTTTTTGTCCTTCAGCCCATCTTCCGCCAGGATCTGCAGATCCTTGTCCAGAGTGAGCGACAGATTCAACCCGGATACCGGAAGCTTTTGTGAAAGGACTTTCAACTGCCGCCCGGCTGCGTCCACCTCCACTTGTTCTCCGCCTCGGGTCCCGTGCAGATAGGCCTGCCATCGGGCTTCCACACCCGATTTCCCGATAAGGTTTCCAAGCCTTGTTTCAGGGTAGCGCTTGCTCTTCAACTCGGCTTCGCTGATCTCCCCTAGGTATCCTATCACGTGAGAAGCAAGTTCCCCTCTTATATAATGGCGCTGGGGCCTGACCTCTATAAAGACGCCCGGCAGGTTAAACCTATGGGTCTCAACGGCGGCAAGTGTTTCTCTCGACAGATCGCGCTTGATCAGGACAGGTCGAAATGACCTCCCACCGGATGTTACGTTTATCTTTGACCGAGCACTCTCCTGATCGACCCCGGCGAGTGTCTCCAGGCTTCCGAGCAACGGCTCTGGATCGCGAATATCCTCGGGGATCAAGGAAAGGTTGTAGGAGGGTCGATTGTCCACAAGCAGATAACCGTTGCGGTCAAAAATCATTCCTCGAAAGGGAGGAATATCCCGCAGATGAATCCGGTTACTCTCGGACTTGACCCGGTATTCAGGACCGTGAACGACTTGCAGGAACCACAGTCTGAGAGCGAGCACGGCGAAGGCCAGGAAGACCAGGTAGGACACACGCCGAAGCCGGATATTGAAGAGTTCACTCGTAATGGGATCGAAACCCGAGCTTCTCATTATAGGCCGACATTCCCCCTTGATATCCCGGCGATTCAGCCGGCCCGGCACATCGTGGCCGCGCTTCGATGCCTGCCGCCGCTGGAATGGTCCGAGCGTATCATTCAGAGCTGAGGCTCTCCGGAATCTGACCGGAGCATATGAAAAATTCTTCCTGCCGTGTCGAATCCGAAGAAAACCGCCGGTGCCGCCACCGCAGTGAAGACCGCCGAACAGAATAAGGCGAAGAGGGTGTGAGCGTCCATGGACGCCCTGAGGGAAAACAGGTTCAGTAATCCAATGAACATCAGTTTTTTTAGAAACACCGCAAGGAGAACGACGATCAACTGGCCCTTGACGGACTGGAGGTCTAATACGGCGTCCCCGATCCGGATTCCCAGAAACAGGATGAGGTGTATCACTGAAAAGAGGCCCAGAGGAGCCGCTGAAAGCACGTCCGTCAAAAGGCCTATGCCCAGCGCAAAGGCGCCGGCCCAGGAGTCCCCGTGCCACGCGACCAGGTATGCCACAGTGATTGCCACCAGGTCCACGTCAAAGTATCCCGGCACGACCATGGCTCTTAAGCCCCCTTTTGTCAGGATAAAAAGGAGACAGACCAGCCATGCGGTGACATAGACGGCTATTCCGTTTCTTTCGGCAGGCCGGCTGATGGGTCCTCCTTCAGAATAACCAGTACTTCTTCGAGACGGTTGAAATCCACCATGGTATGGACCTGAACATCCTTGAACAGGGCTCCGGGACGATCCGAAACCCTGATCACCCTGCCCACGGGGAGCCCTTTAGGGAATACTCCACACATGCCTGATGTGATTATAATATCCCCCTGGCCCATGCGGCTGGTATTCAGCACATAGTCGAGTTCACAGACCTCGGTTGAAGCACCCCTTAGAATACCCTGATCCCGTGTAGCCTGATTAAGACAATCCACAGCGCTGTTCTGGTCTATAATAAGCAGCACCTTGGAGTAGTTGGGGCTGACCGACACCACCCTCCCCACCACGCCTTCTGCACTGACTACCGGTAAGTTCATGCGGATGCCGGACCTGCCGCCCTTGTCAATTATCACGGACTTGAACAACCCGGTCGGATCCCGGCCGATGACCTGCGCCGCCATCATGGACCAGTTCGTACGTTCCTTGAACTGCAGGAGTTCCCTGAGCCTCTGATGCGTGGCCAGCATCTCGCGGTATTGATAGTTATCCAACCGCAGGGACCGTATCTCTTCGAGAAGCATCCTGTTTTCCTCGTACACCCGCACCAGGCCGAAATACTTTTCCCAGAAACCCTCCACCCCGCTAACCGTCTTGGTCAGGGCGTTCTGCAGCGGGGCGATAATCTCCACGACCATTTGCTCCGCCGGGCTCCATGACAGTGTCCGCTTCATGTGAGAAGAAAAAAGGAACAGGGCAAGGAGGGCGAATAAAAACCATATCCAGATAATTCTGATGCGTCGGAAGCTCACCGGAGGAAATCGTCCTTATGCCGCCGCAAGATGGGAATAGGGTTGGCTGGTTTCCATCCGGAAATGGTCATTATTGTCAATCTCTGCGTCAACGCTAAGATTTTCAGCAAGAATCCGGCCGGAGCGAAACGATCGGCAGTCAAAACGCAAGAGGCATTACTTGATCATGACCTCTCTCAGGATGTTGATGTTGTCCAGGGCCTTTCCTGATCCGATCACCACTGTTGAAAGGGGGTCCTCAGTAATGGTAATGGGCAGCTTGGTCTCTTCCCTCAGAAGCACGTCGAGACTCTTCAGCAGTGATCCGCCGCCTGTGAGCACAATGCCCTTGTCCACGATGTCCGCCGCCAGCTCCGGGGGCGTCTGTTCCAGCGCAATGCGCACTACCTCCACTATAGTCTCCACCTGCTCGGAAATCGATTTCCGAACCTCCTCCGAGTCGATGGTAAGGATCTTGGGTATGCCGGTTACCAGGTCCCGGCCCTTGACCTCGATGGTCTCGACTTCCTGGCTCGGGAAGGCGTTCCCGATCGTCGTCTTGATGATCTCCGCTGTGGACAGACCTATCAGGAGGTTGTACTTGCGCTTGATATGCTGAAGAATCGCTTCGTCCATCTTGTCGCCGCCCACGCGAACGGACTTGCTGTAAACGATGCCGGCCAGTGAAATTACAGCGACCTCCGTGGTGCCGCCTCCTATGTCCACCACCATGTTGCTGGTAGGTTCGGTTATGGGCAACCCGGCTCCTATGGCCGCCGCCATGGGCTCCTCGATAAGAAAAACCTCACGTGCACCTGCGGATTCCGCGGACTCGCGAACCGCCCTCTTCTCGACCTGGGTTATGCCGGAGGGAACGCAGATGATGATTCGGGGACGAACCAGCGTTCCCCTGTTATGAACCCTCCGAATGAAATGCCTCAGCATGGCTTCGGTAATCTCGAAATCCGCGATAACACCGTCTTTCATCGGCCGGATAGCAACTATGTTGCCCGGCGTCCTGCCGAGCATCATCTTCGCCTCCTTGCCCACGGCCAGCACCTTGGTGCCTCCCTTGGCGTCTTTTCGTACCGCCACCACGGAAGGCTCACTCAGCACGATCCCCTTCCCTTTTACATAGACGAGTGTGTTCGCCGTGCCCAAATCGATGGCCAGATCGTTCGAAAACAGCCCCAGTAGCGGATCAAGCAGCATGGTGTTCTCCTTTCATGGCAATCACGGCATTCCCGGACAAGTCGTGGCACGCTCCCGCTCCAGACGCCTCGGAGGTCCATTCGAACAGGTATTTTCTCCCCTTGACAAAGCAGGCCAACCCGGTTTAAATAGAGGTTTATGCTTAAGCAATGCGCACCTAACCACCATATGAACTGAATCGGAATCATAAACCTATGAAGCGAACGTATCAACCCAGTAGAATCAAGCGAGCCCGCACCCACGGTTTCAGGATCAGAATGCGGACCAGTGGCGGTGTCCGGGTACTCCGGCGAAGGCGCGCAAAGGGACGTAAACGGTTGTCCGTCTAATGTCCTCAATGCGGCATGCAGCTCCCTTAAGCGAGTGTTCCATTCCGGATGGGCTCCTTTTCGTTTCCAAAAACTCAAAGAATATTGAAGCGAAAGGATTTTGTCAATCTAAATCGCTCCGGCAAACGGTTTCATACACAGCATTTTTTCGTAACGGTGAATCGGAGCGGGCTGGGCACGGACAGGCTGGGGATCACGGCAAGCAGGAAGACCGGAAACGCCGTACTGAGAAATCGAATCAAACGCCTTGTGAGGGAATT
Organism: uncultured Desulfobacterales bacterium; assembly: GCA_964450535.1. Taxonomy (GTDB): domain Bacteria; phylum Desulfobacterota; class DSM-4660; order Desulfatiglandales; family HGW-15; genus JAIPEI01. The sequence goes on along the minus strand of CAYVDE010000094.1, from coordinate 5,386 downwards.
CTTCCGGCTGAACAGGAGCCGCATCCCCCAAGGGGTCGACATCCTCGTCACCGCCAAAAAAGGAGCGGCGGCACTCGATTACTGGAAAGTCAGAGATGAGCTTGGTGCGATCCTTTTCCATGAATAATACTGTCGCTAGGCTGCGAATCATACCCATTTTTTTGATCGATATATACCGGATGGGAATTTCGCCGTTTTTCGCTCCCGCCTGCCGGTTCCACCCCACATGTTCAGCGTATGCCCGCCTTGCCATCCTGAAATACGGCGTGGTCCGGGGGGTCCTGAAATCGCTCGTGCGGATCTCCAAGTGCCACCCATTCCATCCCGGCGGCTACGATCCGTTGGATTAGCCGGTGCGCTTTCGGAAATGTAATACGGATGCCCGCAGCTTTGCAATTCAGGAATTAAGGATCTTTAAAAAAGTTTTGCCCGCATGACCGGAATGTTCGAGCGCCGGTGAAAAAACAACCCCGAGATGAAGCGTTCAAAAAGACATCGGGTGACTTTATGGAAAAACGTACTATTCTAGCGTTCGCCTTGTCCTTCATAATACTGCTCCTGTGGTCTGTACTCTATGCCCCGCGGGGCGATCGCACACCGCCCCCCGACGAGACCGCCCGGACGGTTGAAGACAGGCGTCCCCGCGTCGAGCCGGCCTCCCCTGAAGGTGAACCGCAGGTTAAACCCGACCCCGGTTTACCGACGCCGGCCGCGGAAGAGGTCACCCCCGCCCCTCCACCCTCTCAAATCATAGAACGCGAAATCCGAGTTGATACCCCCCTTTACTCGGCCGTCTGGAGCAACGCGGGAGGCATGATTCAGAGCTTCAAGCTCAAAAGTTTCCGCCAAACCTCCAGGGAAGGCTCGCCGCCCGTGGACCTGGTCAACCTCGATCCGGATGATGACGGCCTGTTGGGGTTTTATTTCAACTTCGAGGGAAGTGAACACGCCCGCCCCTTCCTGTACGAATTCAGCGATAATTCCATCCGGGTCACGCCCGATTCCGGAGCAAAGACCCTCGTCATGACCGGCAGGGGCCAGGACGGGTTAGTCATGGAGCAAAGCTATCGATTCCACCCGGACCGATACCTGATCGATGTGGAAACCCGTATCGTGAACCGGGGTCATACCCCCCTCCAAGGAGCCATTGCAGCCCGCTTGAAGAATCTCCCGCCCAAGGACCGGCAAAGCTATTACGGCTTCCACGGCATCGCACTACTCCTGAACGGAGAACTGAATGAAATCAAGCCCAAGAAGATGAAGGATGAAGACAAACGGCTTTCGGGCAACATAGGGTGGATGGCCTATGAAGACGATTACTTCATGGTCTCCGTGGTTCCCGAGACGCCCAACGAGGGTCGCTTTCGAGGCAGGCAGCTCTCCTCCGGCGCTTTTGAAGCCCACTATCTGACCCCGAACGTGAGACTCGGCCATCAGGAGCAGGTCTCCGCCGGTTTCTCCCTCTATCTGGGCCCGAGGGACCTGTCGATCCTCAGCACTATCGGAAAAGACCTGGAAAAGGCCGTGAGCTTCGGCTGGACAGACATCATTGCCAAACCGCTATTGCACGCGCTGCAATTCTTTTATAAATACGTTCACAACTATGGCTTTGCCATCCTCATCCTTACCGTTCTCATAAAGATCCTTTTCTGGCCCTTGACGCATAAAAGCTATAAGTCAATGAAAGAAATGCAAAAAATACAGCCTATAATGGCTAAAATAAGAACAAAGTATAAAGACAACAAAGAACAAATGAATCGTGAAATGATGCAACTCTACAAGACTTACAAAGTGAACCCCCTGGGGGGGTGTCTTCCTATGGTGATTCAAATTCCTGTCTTTTTTGCTCTTTTCAGAGTTTTAAGTAGCTCTATAGAGCTACGCCATGCACCTTTTATGCTTTGGATAAATGATCTTTCAGCGCCTGACAGATTATTTAATTTTCCTTTTCAGATCCCGTTCATGGCTCCTCCATCAGGCATACCTGTCCTTACCATTTTGATGGGAGCCTCCATGTTTCTACAACAGAAGATGAGCCCGGCCCCCGGCGACCCGACCCAGGCCAAGATCATGATGTTTCTGCCCATTATTTTTACCTTTATATTTATCAACTTTCCTTCCGGATTGGTGCTCTACTGGCTGACGAACAACATCCTATCCATTGGTCAGCAGTATCGTATTCTCAAAAAGCCCGGCTAAGAATTGAATTGGAGGAAACCCATGGGGAGCATGGAGTTTGAAGGTAAAACCACTGAAGATGCTATTCAGAATGCCTCTGAATATCTTAATATACCCGTTGAAGAGCTGGATGTTGATGTAATTGAGCCTGGATCGGCCGGCATTTTTGGACTTGTTGGAACAAAAAAAGCAAAGATAAAAGTCAGCTACACCCTTGAAGAAGAGGTGGGCGAAGAGGATGAAACCATGCGGGACATTGTCGCCCTTGCCGAGTCGGCCGGAATCCGGGAAGAGCCGGAAGACGCGGACGAGGAACAGACGCCCTGGCCCGCCGACAGACCCGTCCCGCCACCTCTCGAACAGGAAACCGAGCTCAGACTCGCAAAAGAGACACTGGAAACTATCCTCAATTTGATACCCATGGACACTAAGGTTGCGGCCCAGCGCGTGGATGGAAACATAAGCCTTAACATCGAAGGGGACAATTCGGGGCTCCTGATCGGCCGGAGGGGAAGGACACTCGATGCGCTGCAATTCATTGTGAACAAGATCGTCAACAAGGCGCTGGAGCGTAAGGTCAGAGTGGTTGTCGACTCTGAACGCTATCGTCGCCGCCGGAGGGATTCTCTCCGTCAGTTGGCCCTGCGCATGGGTGAGAAGGCCAAGCGTATCAGTAAACCCGTTACCACAAATCCGATGAACCCGGCCGACCGCCGCATAGTCCACCTGGCCCTCAAGGACGACAGCCAGCTGGATACGCGGAGCCGGGGCGAAGGTCTCATGAAAAAGGTGGTCATCATTCCCCGGAAGTGACCCGTCGATGCCGGACGACTTTTCACCCAACGACACTATTGCGGCGCTCTCCACCCCGCCGGGGCAGGCTGGGATCGGCATCATCCGCGTGAGCGGCCCCCGGTCCGTAGCCATCGCCCGGGACGTGTTTCGTCCCCGCCACCACACCCAGGATTGGACAAGTCACCGTCTCCTTTTGGGAGACATTGTTGACCCGGTCACAGCGGTTTCTGTGGACGAAGTGCTTATTTCCGTAATGAAGGCCCCGCGTTCCTACACCCGGGAAGACGTGGTGGAGATCAACTCCCACAGCGGTCACGCTCTACTCGAACGTATCCTTAACATTCTCCTGGATGCAGGAGCACGGCAGGCCAGGCCCGGAGAATTCACCCTGCGCGCCTTTCTCAACGGCCGCATCGACCTCACCCAGGCCGAGGCTGTAATGGACCTTATTTGCGCGCAGTCCGAGCGAGGCGTCGAACTCGCCTCCAGGCAGCTCAAGGGAGGCCTGAAGGGCCGGATTGAGGCCGTAAGAGAGTCGCTGATCGACCTGATCGCACACGCGGAGGTGGCGATCGACTATCCCGAAGACGGGTACGGTCTGATCTCCGGCGAGGAGGCGTCCGACCGGGTAAAGACCCATGTACTGGAACCTCTCGAGCAAATACGTGAGGCCCATGCCCGGCGCCGGATCTGGGTGGAAGGAACCAAGGCCGCGATCGTGGGACGCGTCAATGTTGGAAAGTCAAGCATCCTAAACCGCCTCGTGGGCGGGGACCGCGCCATAGTCTCATCAGAACCGGGGACCACTCGTGACGTCATCGAACAGGCGGTTCAGATAAACGGTCTTCCTTTGCGGCTGCTGGACACCGCCGGATACCGTGAGGCGGTAGGAGAGGTGGAGAGCCTTGGTATTCAGCTGACAGAGCGATGTATCGAAGAAGCGGACCTAGCCCTGTGGGTGGTGGACCGGAGCCGAGGCCTCGATATGGATGACCGGCGGGTCCTTCACCTGTGCAAAGATGTTCCCACCCTGGCCGTAATAAACAAAATCGATCTCCCCGGTTTACTGGATGAAGAGAACCTCAGGGTGCTCTGCGGCGATATACCGATGATCAGGGTCTCCGCCCTCTCCGGAGAGGGAATGGCCGGCCTGGAGAGAGCCATTCAAGACACAGTCCTAGGCCGGGAAAAAGGGCGGGCCGACCTGGAATTCGCGCCCAATGCCAGGCAAAATCGTGTGCTGGGCCGGGCCTGCGCCCACCTCTGCCAAGCGGTGTCCCATCTCCGTGAGGATGCCCCGCTCGAGATCGTGATCCTGGATTTGGAAAGCGGGCTCGACTGCCTGGACGAGATCACCGGCAGTCACACCACAGACGACGTTCTGGAGCGTATATTCAGCGAATTCTGTCTTGGCAAATAAAAAAGTGCTAAAATGCACCGTGATCTTCGTGGTATAAAAAGCGTTTGTTTGACCACGAAGGACAGTAGAACACGAAGGAGGCAGTGGTAAAATTACGCGCTTGAGCTGTTAGAGTACCTATAGGAAAGCTTATTAAGGTACCATCGAACCTACTGCTTGACAGTTTCATAGAAACGAATAAGATAGTATCCAGAACCTGATCCCCTGTCCAGGGGCCCGAATGGTGCCGACGCCCTTAAGAAGCGGATCAGGAAGCACCAAAAGCCCCCTTCCCGAACCACCATGCACCCTTGGGGCGGCCTTCCGCTCTTTGGAGTCAAACTCCGGCAATCGGGGAACCATGGATCTCTTTTCCCAGGATATTACCAGGACTGTTTTTCGGGCCAGCATCCCGCGGGACATGGGACAGGTGTCCTTGAGTTCAGTCATGCTCGAAGTGCTCAGGGAGTTGGACGGCGCCAAAGACACCCTCTCGGTCTCCCGCTCTCTCAAGATGCGCATGAACACCCTAAGGGATATACTCAGGCACCTTTACGAACTAAGGCTGATCGAGTTGGTGGAAGCAAAAAGGGAGATTGTCGATCGAGGGTTCTTGAAAACTCTAGAGGCCCAACTGGCCGATATCACCGGACCCATGGCAGGCGTACTTATCCGCGACGAGATCAGGAAAATGGGGGAAGAACCCGGGTTGTTCCCCAAAAACCGGACCGAGGCACTTGTTGACCGCCTTGCCGCCAAGATCTTTGTTGAGGGCAAAAGAAATGCATTCCTGAAATCAATGAAGGGGATGTAGACCTTTGTTGAATTATCTAGTGCCCATCCAGAAACGCTTTTTGGGCACTAGCAAGTTTCCAATTCAGAAATGAGGATTTTTTGCCAACCTCGCAGATTGACGCCGAGATTGGCAAAAAAGACCATTTCTGGATGGAAACTATCTGCAATCCGAATTCGGGAGGTGTACCCATGATCGCTGTCTGTGAATCGTGTGGAAAA
>CAYVDE010000093.1:0-12745 GCA_964450535.1 uncultured Desulfobacterales bacterium | reverse complement strand
AATGAGGGTGAAGTGGAGTAGCGGAGACCGCCGGGGCGCTACGGGCTGTGGCCTCTCGTCCTCGTCCCAGGCACGCGGGTTGCTACCGCACCAGAGCCTCGATCTGTGGGCGCAGTTCCTCGACCACGAGATCGAACGGCGGCAGATCGGCCACCAGCGGCCCCAGCCAACTCTCCCACGTTCTCTCGACGTAGGCCAGCATGGTCGGCTCGAAGAAGGCTTCGGCTCCGTCGAAGTCTACGTGACGAATGGCGCATTTCTTCGTCAGGACTCAGAGAACCTGTAGTCTCCGAAGTAGCACTTTTTCAGCGCAGTGCCGCCCTTGAAGACCAGGGCCGTTCGCAGGGATTCGACTTGGCCTATCCCGGCCAGCACCCACGACAGGAGATAGTCGCGTTCGAGGACCTCCCACGGAATCCCGAGACGTTTCCTGGCCTCTTCGAGCCTCGTTCGCAGTGGCCTCATCGCTTCACCTTCCCTGGCAAGTTCTCCTGGATCATCCACCGCCGGTTACAGGGGCCTCGTCGCGGGCCAGTCGGGTCAAGACACCGATAGCCCTTGATTGGAACAGCCAGCAGCGGAGCGAGTTGCTCTGGCGCATACCCCCGCTCTTCAAGTACCCATCCCAGGCGCTTCGCCGTCGCTGTGTCCAGCTGGAGGGCATACCGGATGATCCGTTCCACGTCCAATTGCTCACCTCGTTCCACGAAGGCGTGCAGGACTTCGGCGAAGTCACCGCAGTGCTGCGGCATCAAGAGGCCATCGATCAGTGCGCGTTCCGGATCGGTGATCGTCACACGCGCTTCGCCGACCCAAATCTTCTCTGTGCCGAAGTATCGCTCGGGCTTAGTCTGGGTGAACTGGAAGAGCGTGTCGCCGACACGGTAGCCTTCGTCATTGCCCCGGGGCCTGCGCGGAACCGAGGCCTCGGTGGTAGTCAGCACGAACACCTTTCTGGGCGACTGGTCGGTCAGGCCATGGTAATGCATTGCCGACCGATGGCTGATGGCGGCCGGTTTCACCAGCTCCATGGCGATCTCAAACTCGTGAACCGGGCTGGTGCCCGGCACCGTCGAGGAGATCACGTAGAGCCCCTTGCGAACACGAACCAACCAGCCGGCGCGGACGAGGTGGTGGAGCGCCTGCCGCAGGTAGCCTTCCGAAAGCCCGACCGACGGCGCGAGCTCGCGAGCCCGGTCGGTGCTGAAGATGCGGTCGCCGTCAGCAGCCAGTTTCCTGACCAGCTCGACGCCCGCCGTCGGGATGGTTAAATTCTTTCGTGCCATTGTTCGTCCCTGGAGAACGATTTACGTACAAAGTCTATCGACTCGCCGTGATAGAAAGTTTACTGCCATTGTTCGCCCATGTCAAACAATAGCGATAATATTGCTACTCAAAAAAAAAGGGCTTGGCCTTACAGCCTAAGCCCTTGATTTTGCTGTGGCGGAAGTGCATGGGAATCGAACCCACCTGAGACGGTTTTAGCGCCTCACACCGGATTTGAAGTCCGGGAGCCCCACCAGTGAGCTATCCACTTCCGCGTTACATTCTAGGCTGAGAAGCCTTATGTGTCAATCCTTCTGGACGATTCTTCATACTGTTCGGATCGGGCAGGCCGGGATGTTGTTTTACCGGGCCGCATGTTCAACAGCCAAACGAAAAAAGCGACGAATGGGCTCGGCCGCACCCCAGAGCAGTTGATCCCCGCAGGAAAACGCGGTCAAATATTCGGGCCCCATGAGCATCTTTCGAATCCGGCCCACAGGGATCGTCAGGCCTCCGCTTACCGCCGCCGGAGTGAGTTGGCTGATTGTGGCATCTTTCTCGTTGGGCACGATTTTGACCCAATCATTCCCCTGCGCCAGAATTTCATTGATCTCTTCAAGACCCACATCACGGTTCAGCTTTATGGTAAAGGCCTGGCTGTGGCATCGCATGGCGCCCACACGCACACAGATGCCGTCAACCGGGATCGGCTGTTGGGTGCCCAGGATCTTGTTTGTCTCCACAAGGCCTTTCCACTCCTCGCGGGTCTGTCCTGATTCCATGGGGCGGTCGATCCAGGGGATCAGGCTTGCGGCGAGAGGGACGCCAAACTGGTCTACCGGAAACGCGTCGCTTTGCATTGTTCGTGTAAGGAGGGCATCGATTTCCACTGCTGATGAAGCGGGATCGTTCATGAGTTCTCGCGATGCATCTCCAAGAACGGTGACTTGTGCCACCAGTTCTTTCATGTGATTGGCCCCGGCTCCCGAAGCGGCCTGGTATGTCATGCTGGATATCCAGTCCACAAGCCGTTCCCTGAAAAGCCCGCACAGAGCCATGAGCATGAGACTCACTGTGCAGTTGCCTCCGACAAACGTCCTGATGCCGGACCTGAGACCGTCACGGACCAATGGGCCGTTGACCGGGTCCAAAACTATGATGCTCTCCTTTTCCATGCGCAAGGTGGACGCTGAGTCGATCCAGATTCCCTGCCAGCCCCTGCTTCTCAGTTCATGATACACTGTCTGGGTGTAGTCCCCGCCCTGGCAGGTGACTATGATGTCCCGAGCCTCGAGAAGGTTGAGATCGTAGGCGTCCTGAAGCGGTGGAATTTCCATGCCCACATCCGGTCCAAGGCCTCCAACGTTGGAAGTGGTGAAAAACATCGGCTCGAAATCCTGGAAGTCTCCCTCCTCGAGCATACGATCCATGAGTACGGAACCGACCATGCCCCTCCATCCTATGAATGCGACCCTCAGCAAGACCTTACCTCCAGCGTGCGAAACAGCCCCGAACCGAATGGAGGGATCAAAAAGAACCCCCGTAGGTCCGAGACCCGCGGTTGCAGGTGTCATCAGAACTAATGCGGATCAGGCCCGGATGTACTGACCCGGGCCTCTTCGCCAAGTTGAGCATGAAAAATAACAGAAAAGAGAGGCACAGTGAAGCCTAAAAAGTGTTTACGATAAATTGCTTTATTGTCAAGTTTGTTAAACTTTTCAGTATGCCGGCCGATGTTATTAATACGGGCGGGCGGAGAACCTCTAAGCGCCTTTTTGAGAAATGCGAGGTCGAACAAATGAGCACTGTAGGTTGGACCCAGGCGGTCAACGCCTCCTCGGTGCTGGACAAGATACAGCAAACCCAGCAGTCCCAGGAGGAACTGGCCCAGGTCCAGGCCAAAGCCAAGGCACTCCAGGAGGAGCGGCTTCGGCGGACCACCGTCAACAACACTCCGGACAGCGAAAAGGTTCGTTTGAGGGAGGAACGGGACAGGAAGCGGGAAGAGAGGCAGAAGAAGGGACAAAATGAATCCAAAGAGGTCTACCCGGATGAAAATGCGACCTCGCAGGGCGATGACGGGGAAGACAGGAGGAAGATCGACATTACGGTCTAATGGACGACCTCTTTTCTACTATCCTCGGTAGGACTTCCCCCACGCTTTCATGTATCACCAGATCGGCTTGAGTATCAAGGTGAGTAGGATCCCGGTTTATGATCAGGAGACGTGCGCCTTTCTGTACCGCCAAGGCCGGGATTGAAGCGGCGGGATAGACAACGAGAGAAGAACCCAGGACCAGGCAAAGGTCGCATTTCTCGGCATGCCTGAAACTGGCTTCCATGGCCTCTTGGGGCATGGCCTGTCCGAAGGATATCGTTGCGGGCTTTAGAATGCCGGCGCAGTAGTCACATGCCGGGGCCACTTCTCCTCCGGCCAACCTGGCCTCGATAGCATCGCGTTCGTATGATCTCCCGCAACCCAGGCAGGAGACATAAAAGGCCGTGCCGTGTATCTCTATTATTTTATCAGGGGAGTTGCCCGCCTTCTGGTGGAGGTTGTCAATATTCTGCGTGACAATGGCGGAAAGCTTGCCCATATCCTCCAGGTCCTTGAGGGCTACGTGGGCCGGGTTCGGGCGGGCGTCTTTCATGGTTCCGTAGAACTCGGTGCTCATCCTCCAGTAGGCCGCCCGGGCCCGCTCGCTGCTCACGATTCTGTTATACTCAAATTCGGAAGGATCATATCGTTCCCAGATGCCGCCGGGGCTTCGGAAGTCCGGAATGCCCGACTCGGTGCTGAGTCCGGCGCCGGTGAAAGCCATGATTTTCCGGGCCTGCGCTACAAGATTCGCCCCTTTTTGAATTACCTCTTCCATGTTGTTTCTCCCTCACCTCGAGAAATCGTTTTCCATTCCTCTTACCTCACCCGGATCCCTTGCGTCAACGCTTCCCTATGTCATTTTCAAAGGAAACCGGGTCTTGCCCGCGTTGTAATTCCAACGTCCTTTTTTTCATGGACAACCCTCTAAAATGGCCTACCATAAAGAACAGACCGGTAGGCGGGCCGATTAAAACCGCTTCCCGATGATGGGTTGGAACAGCCATTGAGCCGATTTCAAAAAGCCAGGCATCGAAGATAAAAGGGTTGACATGACACAATCAGGAAAAGCAGGCGGGTTTTCCTCTCCGGCGGAAGATGCCGTTTCGCCCGCGAACAACGGTTCCGACGGATCCTCCTTTTTCCTTCTGGACGGGGCCGCTGCTTCCCAGGACTCGGTGATAGGCCCCGAACTCGACAAGCAAAGGCGGTTGGCCGCAGATGTTTCATGCCCTCTGGAGGACCGCCTCGAGGCATTCGAGGACATCATGGAGTCCGAGGTGGGGGACACAGCCCTTTCCAGGGCGCGAAACATGGAACGTGAGATGGGGCTTCGTCAGGTCTATCTTAAGTTCGAGGGAGGAAATCCCACAGGCACGCAGAAGGATCGGATCGCTTTTGCCCAGGCCATGGATGCGCTGCGCCGCGGGTTCGACGCCATCACAGTCGCCACTTGCGGTAATTACGGCGTGGCGATCGGCCTTGCCGCATCCATGGCCGGTCTGGCCTGCATGGTCTACATCCCGGAAGGTTATCATACGAGGCGGGTTCAGGAGATGAACGCGGCCGGGGTACGGATCATTCGGGTGCCCGGGGACTACGAGGCCGCGGTGCAGGCCTCTCGGGAGCGGGCCTTGAGCGACGACATGTATGATGCCAACCCGGGAGGCGCAAACACATTGATCCAGCTTCGGGCCTACGGGGAGATCGCCTACGAGATCTACGATGAGCTCAGGGACGCGCCGGCCGCGGTGGCGGTTCCTGTCTCGAACGGAACCACCCTGGCAGGCATTTACAGGGGGTTCCTCAGCCTGTACCGGCGAGGCAAGACTTCCCACATGCCCCATATGGTGGCCGGGTCGTCATTTGGAAAAAACCCGGTGATCCGCGCCTTCATGAAAAACCGCCCCTGCTGCGAGGACCTGGAACCGGCCCGGATCAGGGAGACGTCGGTTAACGAGCCACTGATCAATTGGCACTCCATTGACGGCGACCACGCCCTTGAGGCCATACGTGCCACAGGGGGCTGGGCGGCCAATGCCAGCGACAAGACCATGCTCACCTATTCACGCCTGCTTCGGGAACGCGAGGGGTTGAGTGTGCTTCCCGCATCCACGGCAGGCCTCATCGTACTAATGGAAAAGAATCGACGGGATCCGCTTCCAGGAGACCGTTACGTAGCAATTTTGACCGGGAGAAGGGGATGACAGTCGGTCTGCCCGAGGGAAACGCTGTTGTATACTGTGAGGGCGCTTTCAACACCACTAACGGCAAAACGGCTCACGGGCTCGTGAGATACACCAGGCGCTATCGTGTGCTCTCAGTGGTGGATTCGAGGTACCGGGGAAGGGATGCGGGCGAAGTCCTGGACCGCCGGCCCAACGGTATCCCCATTCTTGAAAGCATTGCCGCCGCGGTGAATTCAGCGGGGACCGGCAAGGGCGGGGCCACACACATGGTGGTGGGGGTCGCGCCGGACGGCGGACGCCTTGATCCTGCCACCAGGGAAGGCGTGCTCGAGGCAGTGCATTTGGGCCTTCACGTGGACGCCGGGCTTCACGACTTCCTGTCCGAAGACCCGGAGATCCGCCGGCGGGCCGAACAGAGCAATATTCGCATCAGGGATGTTAGAAAAACCCCTCCCAGGGAAGCCCTCCGTTCTTTCAGCGGCAAGATCGAAGAGGTGGAGGCCTTTAAGGTGGCTGTACTCGGTACTGACTCTGCGGTGGGAAAGCGGACCACTGCCTGGCTGCTGCGCGACGGACTCGAAAGTGCCGGGCTTCGCACAGAGCTTGTGGGCACGGGCCAGACCGCCTGGATGCAGGGAGTCCGGTTCGGTGTGATCATGGATGCACTTATTAATGACTTCGTTGCAGGGGAAATAGAGCACGCCGTGTGGTCGGCATGGAAAGAAGGCGGGGTCGATGCTGTTGTCATTGAAGGTCAGGGAAGCCTGATGAATCCGGCCTATCCGGGCGGGCTGGAGATCCTGGCCGCCGGAAGACCGGACGCCGTCATTCTCCAGCACGCCCCGACACGAAAAGAGTATGACGGGTTTCCAGGATATCCGCTTCATCCACTGGAGTACCAGATCCAGGCTGTCGAGCTTGTCTCCGGCAGGCCGGTGGCGGCGGTGGCCGTGAATCACGAAGACCTGGACCCTGAAGGAGTGGAGGCGGCCTGCCGCGAGATATTCGAGACAACAGGCCTGCCCGCCTGTGACGCGTTGCTTCAGGGTGCGGACGTCCTGATCGAGGGGCTCGTACCGCACCTGGAGAGGTGGCGGGGGAGACGTCGTGCCTGAAGATTCAGGAAGAAGCCCTATATCGGAAACACCCGCTTCGGAACAAGGGCTGGAGCCGCTGTGCGTGCTCCGTCGCCTTGAAGTGGGCCCAGTGGTGGTTGAACCGAGGAGGGCTAAGGCCCGATACGCGGTTCTTCGGCCGGATGGGGGCACTGATGAAACCGAACTTGTCTACCGCTGGGAAGAGGACGTGTTTCTGCCCGAAGAATGGACCTCCAGGAACCTCGCTTCCATGATCTGCGCTCAGGTAGCCTTGAATTATGGACTCTTCTGTGAGGAAATCCGCTTTCACGGGAGCTTCGATTCCAGAGACTGCAAATTTATCGAGGGGGCCGCCAGAAACACTGCCAGGGAGATATACGTGAACAAATTTCTTCGGCCGAACCCCTTTCTCACAGGGCCGGCGGCAAAACTCCCCCTGGTCCGCAAGAAAGACTACCTGCGAGCGGAAATTGTTTTTCAGGACAAAGTCGAGGGCGTGCCTTCCGGGACAGGGGAGGGAGATGGCTGGGAGTCTGATCCGAAACGGTATGCAGTGCTCTCCAGCGGAGGAAAGGACAGCCTTCTGAGCTTCGGTCTCATGCAGGAACTCGGTCAAGAGGTACATCCCCTGTTCGTAAATGAATCCGGCAGACACTGGTTCACCGCACTCAACGCCTACCGCTTCTTCAAGGACCGGGTTAAGGGCACGGCCCGTGTATGGACCAATGCGGACCGGGTTTACAACTGGATGCTTCGGCAGCTCCCTTTCATACGCCCGAACTACGGTAAGCTTCGTTCCGATGCCTACCCTGTCCGGCTCTGGACTGTGGCGGTCTTTCTTTTCGGTATACTGCCCATTGTGCGGCGACGGAGAATCGGCCGGATCCTTGTGGGAGATGAGTACGACACCACCCGCCGGGTCACGTTCAAGGGCATTTCCCATTTTGACGGTCTTTACGACCAGAGCCGTTACTTCGATGAATCTCTGACAAGATACTTTCAGAAAAAGGGCTGGAACCTGAACCAGTTTTCCATTCTCAGGCCGCTTTCCGAGCTTCTGATCGAGAAAATCCTTGCCGAGCGGTACCCGGAGTTGTTGCGGCTCCAGGTCTCCTGCCACGCTGCACACAAAGAAGGAAGCGAGGTCCGTCCCTGCGGCCGGTGTGAAAAGTGCCGGAGGATCGTGGGTATGCTGCTTGCTGTCGATGCGGATCCCGGGGCATGCGGGTACAGCGAAACCCAGGTAAGATCCTGCCTGGTAGAGCTCACGTCCAAGGGAGTTCACCAGGAAAAACAGGAGGCTGCCGAACTCGGTTTCCTTCTTGGTTCGAGAGGCCTTCTCGCGGACCGCCGCAGTATAAGGGATGTGAGCATAAGAGAGCATCCCGAGGTCCTGAATATACGGTATGACTTGGAGCGCTCTCCCCACGAATCCGTGCCTGCTGAGCTGAGAGGGCCTCTGTACGGCATATGGCGGCGGCACGCCCTGGGGGCCGTATCCCGGAGCGGCCGAAACTGGCTGGATTTCGACCCTGAAAAGGACGACGCTTTCAACCGGCCTTATCGCTTTCTCAAGCCTCAACCCAGGGCAAAGCCTCAGAAGGAAAAGGGCCCCAGGAATAAACACGGCCTTTCCCATAGGCTGGGCGAGTTGACCTGGCCCGAGGCCAGGATTCGTTTCCATGAGGTTGATGTGGCTCTCCTCCCCGTGGGGGCGGTTGAACAGCACGGCCCGCATCTTCCCCTTGATACGGACGCGTTCGATGCGGAATACCTGGCCGATGCAGTGGCACGGGAATGCATGGACCCTAAACCTCTTGTTCTTCCGCTGGTTCCTTACGGGGTCTCATATCACCATGCGGATTTTCCAGGCACTATCGGCATTACGCCGGAAACCCTTTCCCAACTCACCTATGACATCGGCATGGCAGCGGCACGTAACGGCGTGACCAAGCTGGTGATCATAAACGGCCATGGTGGAAACAGCCCTTCACTCCATTTTGCAGCCCAGAAGATAAACCGTGACGCCCATATCTTCACATGCGTGGATACCGGAGAGACAAGCGATCCTGATGTCAATGCCCTGGCTGAAACCCCTAATGACGTGCATGCAGGAGAGATAGAAACAAGCACCTCTCTTGCCGTGCGGCCCCAAGGCGTGCGCATGGACCTAGCCGCCAGGTTCGTACCGGAGTTTTCAAGCCGTTACCTGGATTTCACATCAAAGAGAAGTGTGAGCTGGTATGCCCGAACCTCTCGTATCTCCATCACAGGGGTCCTGGGCGATCCGACCAAGGCGACTCGGGAGAAGGGGGAGCGGATGTGGGAACTCATGATTCGCCACCTCGTTTCATTTGTGGAGGATCTCAAACGGTTGAGCCTCGACGAAATCTACCAGAAGCGGTACTGATGACATGAGAATCCGGAATGTAGAGGCATGGGCCGTGCCCCTCCGCCTCGCCGAACCCTACACCATAGCCTATGAAACGATCCGGGCCGCTGAAAACGTATTTGTACGTCTGGACATGGGTCGAGGCCCGTCAGGCTTCGGGTGCGCAGCCCCGGACCGGGCCGTGACCGGAGAGACGGCGGAAGGCACCCTGGCGGCGATAAACGAGGTTGCCGGTCCTATGGTCCTTGGTGCGGACCCTCTTCGTATAGCACGGATACTGGAAAGGCTCAGAAAGCCTCTGGAGACGAAGCCCTCGGCCCTTGCCGCCGTGGACATGGCCCTTTACGACCTCTTAGGAAAGACGGCCGGCCTGCCCCTCTGGAAGCTTCTGGGCGGATACCGGGATAGGATCCGCACGAGCATTACCATCGGCATACTTCCGGTCGGGGAGACCCTGGAACAGGCACGTGACAGGGTAAGAGAGGGCTTTCGTGCCCTCAAGATCAAGGGAGGGGTTGATGTAAGCACTGATGTGGAAAAAATCGTACGCATTCGTGAGGCGGTGGGGAGACACATAGAGCTCCGATTCGATGCAAACCAGGGGTTTTCAGTGGAAGATGCGCGCCGGTTCGTCCGGGAAACCCGCCGTTCAGGCCTGGAGCTTATCGAGCAGCCCACTCCCAGCGGAGAGCCGGCGCAGCTTGGCCGCGTGACGCGAAGCGTGGCAATCCCCGTGATGGCCGATGAGAGTCTTCTGAACCTTCGGGACGCCTTCCGCATTGCGAGGCGTGGGCTGGCCGACATGGTCAACGTCAAGCTAATGAAAGTCGGTGGAGTTTCCGAGGCGCTTCAAATCAATGCGGTGGCACGCTCCGCCGGACTGGAGGTCATGGTCGGATGCATGGACGAAGCCGCCCTGGCCATTGCCGCAGGGCTTCATTTCGCCTTGGCCAGGGGCAATGTGCGGTATGCGGACCTGGACGGCCACCTGGATCTGCTGGACGATCCATCCGCAGGGGCGGTGATCCTCAAAAAAGGCACCTTATTTCCACGAAAAGAGCCCGGGCTCGGTTTCAACCTTGCATAATAAAAGCCACTGGGCACGCGTCCGCTTCACAGCCGCGAAAGAGTGATCAGTGGACAAGAGAGGCCTCCATGAATCGCGATGACAGGAAAAACAAGGGCCGTTCACCGGGGCGGATCGGTGAGTACCTGCCCTGCAGCGGCGATAATCTCAAAAACGGCCTTGATCTGCAGAAAGATCTGGCCGGTCACGGGGAGAATCGCAGGTTGGGCCAAATACTGTTGGAGGCCGGGGTAATAGGACGAGATGAACTGGAGGCCGGTTTATCGCGCCAGCGGCTTGACCGGCTTCGAAGCTGCCGTCTTTTCGAAGGCCTGAGCGGCATGGAGCTTGAGAGGCTGAGCCGTCTTGTCAGCGAAAAGAGCGTTGAGGCGGGCCGTCCTTTCCTGTCACAGGGGGATCCAAGCGATCGCCTCTTCCTGCTGGTGGAAGGTGCCGCCCGTGTCTACCGGCGGGGAGAATTCGGAGAAGAAATCGAACTTCAGGACGTGTATGCGGGGGAATGCATCGGAGAGATGGGCTACTTCTCCGAGGGCACCAGGTCGGCTTCGGCTCGCGCCCTTTCTCCATCGCAGCTCCTGGAGCTCCGCTACGAAGACCTCGAGAGAGCGGTCAACAAGGTTCCCAGCCTGGCCCGGAACTTCCTGGATACTGTCACTCGAAGGCTTCGCAGGATCAACATCCGCTTTCAGGAGACCGTTGAGAGAAGCCTTGCAGTGGAACGCTCCCTGGAGAGCCTTCGCAGCTTTTTGGATCTCTCCGACATGCTTGTTGTCCGCTCCGGGATCGAAGGCCTGATCCAGAGGATCGTCAGCATGGCGAGCGAGGTAATGGATGCGGAAAGGGCCTCACTGTTCCTTCTGGATCGGGTCGCGGGCGAGCTGTGGTCTAAGGTGGCGCAAGGCGAAGAGAGTCGCGAGATAAGGTTCCCCGTGGGTCAGGGCGTGGCGGGGTGGGTTGCCCTTAACGACGAATTGGTGAACATTCCAGACGCCTACGAAGACTCTCGTTTCAACCCGGAGGTCGACCGCCGCACCGGTTACAGGACAAGGTCCATTTTGGCCGGACCGGTTAAAGACCTGGAGGGGGGTATTATCGGCGTGGTGCAGGTGATCAACAAGCACCGGGGGGTCTTCAACCAGGATGACGAGGCCCTGTTCAGAGCCTTTGCCTATCAGACGGCAGTCGCAGTGGAGAATTTTCATTTGTACCGCCGGATCCTGGCCGGGCACAACAAGATGGCCATCCTTCTGGATGTGGCCACGTCCCTCGCAGATACACTGGTGCTGGATTCCCTGATTCAGAAGATCATAGGCAAGATATCAGAGATCCTGAACGCCGAGCGCAGCACACTCTTCCTCCTGGACGAGGAAAAGGGAGAACTCTGGTCCAAGGTCGCCCAGGGCATGGAGATGACTGAGATCCGCATGCCGAGTTTCACCGGACTGGCCGGCCACGTAATGAGAACACGGGAGGTTGTTAATATTCCAGACGCCTATGCAGATCCAAGATTCAACGCCGAGCAGGACCGGCAGACCGGTTTCCGTACGAAAACCGTGCTCTGCTGTCCTGTTATCAACATGAAGGGTCGGGTAATCGGCGTCACACAGGCGATAAACAAACGGGACGGCGTATTCGACCGGGAGGACGAGGAAATTCTGCGGGCCATTTCCTCACAGATCTCAGTTGCCCTGGAAAACGCCCAGCTTTACGAGCGGACCCGATCCATGCGAAATTATCTGAACCGTATCCACGAAAGCATCACGAACGGCATACTGACCCTGGATTGCAATTTCCGGGTCGTGACTGCCAATCGTTCGGCCCGCGAGCTTTTTGAGACCGGCTCGGGCGCACTTTTAAATCGTGACTTCCGTGATGTGGTGACAGGAAACCGGCAGAGGATCATGGAGCACCTTGACCATGTCTTCCGTACCGGATACCCAGTGGTGGATTTCGACGTGGACCTTACGCTCTTCGGGGAACGCAAGGCTTCCGTGAACCTCAACTTCGCGCCCATGATAAAAGAGGGGGGTAAGCTCCAAGGACTGGTCCTGGTTTTCGAAGACATCACCCGCGAAAAGCGGATGAAGAGCACCCTCAGCAGATACATGGCAAAAGACATTGTGGAGCGGGTTCTGGAAGACCCCGGCAGCGTCGGCCTGGGAGGGGTGCAGAGCAAAGCCACGGTCCTGTTCTCGGACATTCGAGGGTTCATGGGTATTGCCGAAACCATGAGCGCAAAGGAGACGGTGGCGTTCCTGAACGATTATTTCACGGCGATGGTCGAAGTGGTCTTTGATCAGGGAGGTGTCCTGGACAAGTATATAGGGGATGCCATAATGGCGGTGTTCGGAGTCCCTTACACACAGAGCGATGATGCGGAACGAGCCGTCCGCACAGCCCTGGCCATGCGCCTTACCTTGGAGACCTTCAACCGCCGTTCCAGAGAAGGAGTGAGGCGTCCGGTTGACATGGGAATCGGGATCTGTACCGGTGAGGTGATTTCAGGAAACGTGGGCTCTGAGAAAAGGATGGATTTCACGGTAATCGGCGATGGAGTGAACGTATCGTCCCGCCTGGAGAGCGCCAACAAGCATTACGGCACCAATATACTGATAA
>CAYVDE010000092.1:0-12868 GCA_964450535.1 uncultured Desulfobacterales bacterium | reverse complement strand
GCCTGGAGTTCTGATCGATACCCACGTTCTCGAGAATCGTACCGAAGCGGCGCGTTGTCTCGAAGATCTCAGGCTCTTCTTCTCTGGAGAGGCGGATCACCTTTGCATAACATCCACCCTCGAAGTTGAAGATGCCCTCATCTCCCCAGCCGTGCTCGTCGTCGCCGATGAGTATCCGGTCGGGATCCGCCGAGAGAGAGGTCTTGCCTGTTCCGGAGAGACCGAAAAAGATAGCGGAGTCCCCGTTCTTGCCCATGTTTGCAGAGCAGTGCATGGGTAGGACGGATTCCTGAGGGTAGAAGTAGTTAAGCATTGTGAACACGGATTTCTTGATCTCTCCTGCGTAGCTCGTGCCGCCGATAAGGACCAGCTTTCGGCCCAGGTGTATCAGGATGAACGCATCGGAGTGAAGCCCGTCCAATTCTGGTATGGCATTGAAGCGGGGCATGCTGATCACGGTGAATTCAGGGGAGTGCCGGTCGGCATCGTCTTTGTCCGGTATCTGGATGAACAGGTTTCGCGAAAAAAGGCTTTGCCAGGCGGTCTCAGTCACCACCCGGATGGGAATCCTGCGTGTTGGTTCCGCACCTACGTAACAGTCCTGCACGAACACGTCCTTGTTCTGAAGATAGGCTGTCAGCCTGTAAAACAGGTTTGTGAAGTGCTGTTCGTCGATCCCCCGGTTTACATCCCCCCACCAGATCTTGTCCTGGCTGGATGGCTCCTTCACGAAGAAACGATCGAGAGGAGAGCGTCCCACGTGATGGCCTGTGCGGACCACGATGGGTCCCAGGTGGGCCACGAGCCCTTCACGACGCCGGACTATCAATTCGTAGAGGTGGGGCGTGGACGGGTTCCAGTATATGGTACCCAGGTTCTTGAACCCCATGTCTTCCATTTGAGGCTTTACGTTCTTGTAGTTGAACATGGCCGTGCTCCTTTTCGTTCTTTCTAAGACAACGATACGCCAAGAAAAACATTTGATTCAGCCTGTGTCGTCTTCTAGCTCTTAGAACAAACACAAACAGTTCCGCCCTTTTGGGTTCAATGGCGTTGATGCCTGATGCGCGGGATTTCATGTCCGGGTTTCAAATCTCCTCGACCTCCACTTTGGGGAGGATCTCCAACACGGTCTCACGGTGACACAACTCGGTTCCGGGCGTCATGGCGGTCGCCGCGCCGGCCGCGGCTGAGAGTCGCAGACACTCTTCCAGGGATCGGCCCTGGGAGTGGGCGAGCACAAACCCGGCAACCGCGGAGTCGCCGGCACCCACCGTGCTCTCCACCTCAACCACAGGCGCACGGGCCTTGAGCCGCAAGTCCTGAGTGGAGAGGATCAGCCCTTGCTTTCCCCGGGAGGCTAGGACATAAGGAACGCCCATGTCGTGCACTTCGTGGCATGCAGCCAGTATGTCGGTTTCGTTTTCAAGTGTCCGGCCCACCAGGCGGGTAAGCTCGTGGATGTTGGGCTTGATGCATGTGGGGTGGAATCCGATGGACTCCCGCATGGCGCTGCCGTCGGCGTCCAGAAGGGTGAATGCGTTTTTCATGCCGGCTGCGACTATGAGCTGCCCGTAGATGTTGGGGGAAACACCTCGAGGGAGACTTCCGCACATCACCAGATAGTCCATGTCCTGGATTGCAAGGATGCCTTGATAAAGCTCTGCGATCTCCGCGGCTGTGATATCCGGCCCGGCCGCGCTGATGGCGTACTGGCGGTTGCCGGCGTTGTCCTTGAGGAGGATGTTCGTTCTGGTCTCGCCCGAGATTCTTGTGAAGTTGATAGTTACTCCGGCATTGATCAGGAGACCTTCGACCTGAAGCCCGTCATACCCGCCCACGAGCCCCAGGGCCACGTTTTTACCTTTCAGTTCCGTTATCACGCGCGACACGTCTATGCCTTTTCCCGCAGCGTAGTGCTTCTCCGAAATCACCCGAGTGGTGTCATCTTCGAGCAGGCGTTCCACTGTGATGGCCCGGTCCAGCGCCGGGTTCAGGGTGACGGTGTAAATCATGGCCTTCTCCCTCCGAAGTAATTCGATAGAGAATACAGCCCGGGTATGAAAGCGTCAAGAAGGAAGAGGTGAACACGCAAGATGAAGGGGCGGTTTCCGGAAATGAGTTTTACCGTTGCAAACCGACCATCGATCCGTTTACCCTATTAGACGAAAAGGAAGCCGGCCCTTACTGAGACCGATCAAAGAATATCCGGGCGCTGTCTTGACCGAGAACACCGCATTGGAGGAGAAAGATGGAAAAACATCTCTTGTTGACCGTAAGCGATCAGAAGAGTTCCCTTCAAGGAGCACGGTTCCTTGAAGGTTTTTTCACGGACAAGGATGTGGTGAAGCTTACGCTGTTCTACACCATGCCCCGGCCGGCTGAACTCTGGGACGACGAGAAAAAACCGGGTATGATGCAAAAACGGGAGGATGCAATCAGGAAAGAGGCTGCCAAGGCTAGCGAGGCCCTCGAAGAGGCCCGGAAAGAGGTTGTCAAGATGGGCTTCCAAGAAGAAAAGGTGCTTGTCCGGCTCCAGATGAGGCAGTTCGGCAAAGTCAAGGATATACTTGAGGAAGGGGAGCGCGGGCTCTACGATGCCATTGTCCTTGGAAAGCGCGGGCTCAACTGGTTTGAAGAGGCCTTTGATGGAAGCGTGAGCAAGGAACTCATCGAATCTCGTCGCAACTGCCCCCTCTGGATTTGCCGCAGGCCTAACCATGAGCGCAAGGGTGTCCTGCTCTGCATGGACGGTTCGGAATCCTCTTACCGCGCGGCCGAGCACACGGGCCTGATTCTGGGAAACGAACAGCGTCATTCAGTCAAGATATTCGTGGTCAAGAGTCGCGCCCTGGATGAATCACCTGAGGTAATCATAGCAAAGGGCAGGGAAATCCTGGCCAAAAACCGCGTTCCCAACGTGCGGATCTCCGCCTCCTCGGTTGAGGCGTTCACTCCTTCAAAGGCCATTGTCCGCGAGTCGGAGGAGGGCGGATATGCTGCAGTGGTAGTGGCCAGGGCCGACAAGGAGAAGAGTCTCATGGACAAGCTGGTTATGGGCTCCGTGACCATGGCCCTGTTCCGGGAAATCAAGAACGCGGCGCTCTGGGTCTCGGGATAAGGTTGTTGTTTTTGTCATCTTCGCCAGTACTCGGGCGCGAGAAGCACTATGACCGTGTAGATCTCCAGTCGCCCCAGGAGCATGCAGAAGATCAGAATCCACTTCCCGGTCTCGGGGATCCCCAGGTAGTTCAGTGTAGGCCCCACGCTTCCAAGGCCCGGGCCTATGTTGCCGATGGACGCGGCTACCGAGGAGACCGCAGTGATCATGTCGAGGCCCATGGATGACATGATCAGGGAGGCGGAGATAAAAAGCCCTGCAAAAAGGAGTAAGAAGCCCCAGACGCTGTTAAGCACTTCGTTCGGCACGGGCCTCTTGCCAAGCTTCACGGAGATGACGGCATGCGGATGGATGACCCGGAGGACTTCCCTGTAAGCGTGCTTTATGAGCAGGATGATTCGCATGACCTTGATGCCGCCCCCGGTGGATCCGGCCATGCCCCCGATGAACATGCAGAGGAACAGGACCAGCCTTGAGTATGCGGGCCACCGGTCAAAGTCCGCCGTGGCGAAACCGGTGGTTGTAAGGATTGAGCCCACCTGAAAAGAAGCATACCGGAATGCCTCGGAAATGCTCTGATAGACATCCCCGTACAGATCCATGGTGACGGTCAGGGTAAAGACCCCGAAGAGCCCGATGAAGACCTGGAACTCCGTGTCTTTTGCAAAGGCTGCGGCCTCTCCCTTGATAAAACGGTAGTGGAGGGAGAAGTTGATCCCGGCCATGAGCATGAAGACCACGATGACGCCGTCCACATAGGCGCTGTTGTAGTGGGCGATACTGGCGTTCATGGGTGAAAAACCGCCAGTGGGCATGGTGCTGAAGGCGTGGCAGGCTGATTCGAAGAGAGACATCCCTCCCGCGATAAGCAGGAGGATCTCCAAGGCGGTTATGAGGATGTAGACCTTCCAGAGGGTCTTGGCGGTTTCCGATATCCTGGGCTTGAGCTTGTCCACGACCGGGCTCGGCACTTCGGCCTTGTAAAGCTGCATCCCGCCTATGCCCAGGAGAGGCAGGATCGCCACCGAGAGAACTATGATTCCCATTCCCCCGAACCACTGCGTGAGGCTGCGCCACAGGAGTACACCCTTGGGGAGACCCTCTATATTCGAAAGGATCGAAGCCCCGGTTGTGGTAAATCCGGATATGGACTCGAAGTAGGCGTTCGTGAATCCGGGGATTGCCCCGGAGAGCAGATAGGGAAGGGTCCCCACCAGCCCGGCTGTGGCCCACCCCAGGGTGACGACGGCCACGCCGTCGCGATGAGAGAGATGGACCTCTTCACGATTTTTCGTGAATAGATACAGAAGGAAGCCCGCACCCGCCGCAATGGCAATGGAAAGAGCCAGTGCGCCGGAAACGCCGTCACTGTATGCAAGAGATACCCCCAGGGGCGCGATCATGGAGAGCCCCAGGAAGAGGACCA
Organism: uncultured Desulfobacterales bacterium; assembly: GCA_964450535.1. Lineage (GTDB taxonomy): Bacteria > Desulfobacterota > DSM-4660 > Desulfatiglandales > HGW-15 > JAIPEI01. The sequence goes on along the minus strand of CAYVDE010000092.1, from coordinate 8,321 downwards.
GGATGCCTATGAAGTTGAGGATCGACTTCGGGTGCATCAAAAGTAATCCAGCTTGACGGTCAGGAGCTTTTCCAATCCCGGAACAGCGTTGCGGGAAGCGAAGATGATCAGGCGATCTCCTGCCCGGATCTGCGTGTCCCCGCGCGGAATGATGATATCTTCCCCACGAACTACGGCCCCTATGAGCGCCCCTTTGGGGAACTTGATCCGTGAGAGCGGGGAGTTCACGATTTCAGAGGTGTTGAGCGCCTCAGCCTCTATGGCTTCGGCGTGCTCACCCTTGAGGGGAGCTACGGACATGATCTTGCCTTTCCTGATGTGCTGGAGGATGGCCCGAATGGCGGAAAGCCTGGAGCTGACTATCGTGTCGATCCCTATGGAGGATACAAGCGGGATATAGCTGAGTTTATTGATTCGGGTGATGGTCTTGCGGACCCCCAGCCCCTTGGCCAGCAGCGAGATGAGCACGTTGCTCTCTTCATCGCCTGTGAGGGCGACGAGGAAGTCGGCGTTATTCACATTTTCCTCCAGGAGGAGGTCCCGGTTTCTTCCGTCTCCGTTTATGACCATGACCCTTTGCAGGGTTTCTGCGAGTTCTTCGCATCGCGAGGGACTTAGGTCGATGAGACTGGTGGATGTCCGAGTGCCGTCCAGTGCCTCGGCCAGGGTCCTTCCTGTCTGACCTCCACCGACGATAATCACGCGTTTGAGCTCTTCCTCCTTGATTCCGAAAAGTCCCAGGGTCTTACCGAGTTCGTCCCGCCGTGCCACCACATAGACAAGATCGCCGGCCTGGATGGTATCTTCACCGTGAGGAATTCTGACACGGTTCCCTCGGACAATAGCGCCGACCAGGAGCTTGCCTTCCATGCCGTGAAACGACGAGAGCCTCTTGCCGGCAAAGGGGGAGTCCGGCCGAATGCCAAGGCCCATGAGCTTGACGCGACCTTCGACAAAGTCGATTACATCCGACGCACCCGGGACCTGCATCAGGCCCTGGATGGTCTCCACCATCACCGATTCAGGGTTGATTATATGATCTATACCCAAAGGCTCCCGGGACAGGAGGGCTTTCATCTCCAGGTATTCCGGGTTTCGCAGGCGGGCGGCCTTTGTGAGGTAAGGATTGAGGTGCCTTGCCAGCATGCATGCGATGAGGTTGGCCTCGTCGCTGTCCGTAGCGGCCACGAGCATGTCCGCATCCATGATGCCGGATGTCTTCAGCATGCGTGGGCTTGTGCCCGAACCCACGAGGGCCTGCACGTCCAGTTCTTCATTGATGCGGTTGGCCCTTTGCGGGTCCTTGTCTATAAGCACCACATCCTGGTTCTCGCTGGAGAGACGCTGGGCGATGTGGAACCCGACTTCGCCTCCACCCACGATGATGACCTTCAATGGAATCTCTCTCCCGTGCAGGAGGGGTTACCGAAGCCCTCAGGCCGCGCCGCCGGAGGCGTGGACCGGAATCTTTTGCAGGGAGCATCTTGGCAAGGGATCCGGGAGATGTCAACTATCTATCTCCGACAAATACAAGGATGCATTAAACGTATGGACATCCGCCTGATAGGGTGATAGCTTTCCTCGCTTGAGTGCATATGTGAAATAATTATCGAGGCATCGTGATCGCAGAACCCGAAATTTCATGCACAGGGAGCGACCTCAAGGCCTGGATCGACCGGTTCAAAAAGACCCGGATCCTGGTGATAGGCGACATTATACTGGATAAGTACGTCTGGGGTCATGTCTCCAGGATATCACCTGAGGCCCCGGTGCCGGTTGTTGAGGTAAAGCAGGAAACAAAACGGCTGGGCGGGGCCGCCAATGTCCTGAACAACATCGCCTCTCTCGGCGGGCATGCAGTGCTCTGCGGAGTCATAGGTGAGGACCACTCAGGCCTGGAGATCGTGGAGCGGATAAAGGGCATGGGCCTTTCATCCGACGGGATAATAACCGTCACTGACAGGCCTACAAGCGTCAAGTCGCGTGTCGTGGCCCACAACCAGCAGGTGGTCCGGTTCGATCGCGAGAGCAGAAAACGGATTGCGCCGGAAGCGATTCACCGGATACTGGATTTCATCAAACAGGTGCAAAAGGATATTCATGCGATCATAGTTGCGGACTACGGAAAGGGAGTTATCTCCGATGTAATGATGAAGGGCCTCAGGGCTATGGTATGGGGGACCGGCACGATCATAGGTGTAGACCCCAAGACCGGCAACTTCGATTCGTACAAGGGCGTGCACGTTATCACCCCCAACCACCACGAGGCGGGTGCTTACTGCGGTATGGAGATCGAAAACGAAGAAGACCTGCTTCAAGCGGGACGCCGGATGCTCGAAGAACTGGAAGCCCGCTCCGTATTGATCACTCAGGGGAAGGACGGTATGACCCTGTTTGAACGAGGAGGGGAAGTCAGTCACATACCCACTGTCGCAAGAAAGGTCTTTGACGTGACAGGGGCCGGGGACACTGTGATCAGCACAATGTGCATGGGGCTGGCGGCCGGCATGGATCTGAAATCGGCCGCGGTCGTCTCCAACTTCGCCGCGGGTATCGTGGTGGGAGAACTGGGTACCTCCACGGTCACCGCGGAGGAACTCAAAAAGGCCGTGACCAGCCGCTTCCGGTAGTGCCGATGGTGCCGACCTGCCGGTGAATGAGGGCCGCATGAGCACCCGCAGCCGACCAGAAGATGTAAAGCGGATCGCCAGCCTGATTTCTTCGACGGAGGAAAACCTGGACCGTATGGTCGCGGCCCTGGAAGACATGTTCGGGCCGGTGGACTGGAAAAGCCCGATCCTTCCTTTTGACCGGACCCGCTACTATGAGCGGGAGATGGGCGGACCCCTGGTGCGGGCGTTCATTTCCTTCGATGTTCTCATGGACCCTGAAGGGCTCGTGGAGATGAAGCTCGAAACCGACCGCCTGGAAGACCGCTTCAGGAGGGACGGGCGGCGGACAGTGAATGTCGACCCGGGATACATTTGTCTCGAACGTCTTGTCCTGGCCACCGGGAAGAACTACACGCACCGGATCTACCTGTGCCGCAGTGTTTTTGCGGACCTTACCCTCGTCTATCACAAACAAAGCTTTCGTGCCCTGCCGTGGACCTATCCCGACTATAAGGACCCTTATGTGGTTGAACTCTTCAACCGCATACGGAATCGATACAAGGCCCGGATTCGGGGGCTGCCGATAGAGCCTTTGGAGTGCTGACGAGGTGCCGGTGATTTTTGCACCACGAAGAACACGAAGGGCACGAAGAGTATAAATATGAAAAAATCAGCATTTTGATGATCAGGGAGGGTTTGCGCTTGGAGTCTGAAGGGCTTTAAGTTTCCGGGGGAGGAGCGGAGAAATTATGATAAGAAGCATGACGGCGTTCGGCCGTGCCGAGCGTGAGCATGGAGATACCCTCATAACAGTGGAGGTTCGGACCGTGAACCACCGGTTCCGGGACGTCTCAATCCGGCTGCCTTCGCAGCTGCAGTCCCTGGATGAGGGCGTACGTGCGTCGGTGGCCTCGGCAGTCGGGAGGGGCAGGATCGATGTCACTGTGAATATGGATACGCACGGCGACCAACCCAATGTAAGCTTGGAGTTGAACGTGCCGTTAGCCCGGGCCTATGTCCGTGTTTTCCGGGAGCTCCAGGAGCAATTCGGTGCGAACCCGTCGTTTCGCGCCGACAATCTTTGTCAATTCAAAGATGTTGTGGCCTTCCGGCCTGTTGAACGGGACGTGGAGAGCCTTGAAACACCGGTCCAGAAGGCCCTGGCCGATGCCCTTGGCGCCGTGGACCGGATGAGAATCCATGAGGGAAGCGCCATAGAGAGTGATTTCCGCCAAAGGCTGGGTCGTATTCGTGATTACCTCCAGGAGGTTGATGTCCGGGCTCCTGTGGTGGTAGAGGAGTATCGCGCCCGTCTCAGGGATCGAATTGCCGCCGTTTCCGAGGGCATGGAAATCGACGAGAGCCGCCTTGCCCAGGAAGTGGCCTATTTTGCGAATCGATGCGATATCACAGAGGAGATCGTACGAACCCGGACACACCTCGATCGGTTCGAGGAATACCTGGGTTCGGAAGAGCCGGTGGGTCGGCGCCTCGACTTCCTGCTTCAGGAGATGAACAGGGAGAGCAATACCATCAGTTCCAAGGCGTCGGACGCCCGTATTTCAAGGGCCGCTGTTGAGATCAAAGGGGAGTTGGAAAAACTCAGAGAACAGGTCCAGAACGTGGAATAAAAAAACAAGAAGCTTCATCACCAAGGGCGCGAAGAAATGCAAGGATTGAGATGGCAAGTTTATTTTTCGAGAAAATCCGTTTTCAGCTTGCATGTGTCCGGCTTGAAAGTGGGCAGTGAGATGGAGGAGGTTTATGACTGATACTCAGGGGACAAGCAGAATCGATTTTGACTGGAAACGCTGGTTGTTTTTCAGCATTGGAGTGGGCCTTTTCCTGCTGGTCTATTGCTCTCCGCCGTGGCCCGATGCCGTCGACCCCGCCGGAAAGAGTTTTGTATTGTCGCCGCAGGCAAAAGGGGCGCTGGCCCTCTTTCTGCTGGCTGGTACTTTCTGGGTCTTCGAGGTAATACCCATCGGAGTCACCGGCCTGCTGATAGGGGTGATCCAGGCCCTTTTCTTTATCCGCCCTGCGAGCGAGGCCTTCAAGGATTTCATGGACCCGTCGGTCCTTTTCATTTTCGGGTCTCTTACCATAGGCATGGTGTTCACCAAGGTGGGACTGACCAAGCGCCTGGCCTATAAGATGCTGATGATAGTGGGCGAGCGCACCAGCCGTATCTATCTTGGATGCTTTGTGGTCACGGCCTTATTGACCCATATCATGGCCCATACTGCAGTGGCGGCAACCATGTATCCGTTACTCCTCGCCATTTACTCGCTTTATACCACCGATAGCACACCCACGCGCTTCGGTAAGGGACTCTTCATGGGAATGGCCTTTGTAGCAGGTGCCGGCAGTATCGTGACCCTTTTAGGGGCGGCCCGGGGCATAGTGGCCCTGGGGTTCTATACCGAGATAGCCGGAAAGGATGTCTCGTTCTTCGAGCTCACCTACTACATGGCGCCCGTAGGATGGCTTATGGTGTTTTTGCTGTGGGGCTTCTTCATGGTACTCTTCAAGCCGGAGCAAGACCGCATACCAGGATTGCGGGAGAAAGCCAAGCAACTGAACGACGAGATGGGGTCTTTGACACGCAAGGAAGTGGGTGCGGCCCTGATAGTACTGGGCACAGTCCTCTTTCTGTCCCTGCAATCGTTTATCCCCGCGCTTCAGCCTTTCAACAAGGCGGCCGTACTGCTGGTGGCAACCGTAATGTTCTTTTTGTTCAAGATCCTGGATCTGAACGATCTGGAATTGATTCCATGGAATATCATCCTCTTGTTTGCAGGCGCCATGAGCATCGGTTTTTGCCTGTGGCAGACCGGTGCCGCGGAGTGGCTGGCCATCAACTGGCTTGGCTTTTTTAAGAATGCCCATTGGTTTGTATTTGTTATGGGGATATCTTTTTTTGTGCTTTTAATGACTAATTTTATTATGAACGTAGCCGCCATTGCCATCTCACTACCTGTGGCGCTGGTGGTCGGCCCCTACCTGGGGGTGGCCAGCGAAGTGATACTGTTCTCGGCCCTGACCGTGGCGGGCATGCCGTTCTTGTTATTGGTGGGCGCCGCACCCAATGCCATTGCTTACAGCTCCAAGCAGTTCACGAGCGGGGAGTTTTTTGCATACGGTATTCCTGCCAGCGTTTTGCTGATGGCGGTGCTGGGCCTTATTGTCCTGCTGGTCTGGCCCTTGATGGGAATGCCGATTTATTTGGGGTAATATCCATGCTTGATGGGTTCACAAACTCATTTATTATGAAATAAAACTAATAAAAACAATTTTGTACATTATATTTATATAGCAGATATATTATTATATGATCCTAACAACGGCTAATATGAGGTAATAATTATGGAACGACTATATGAGCTTCTTGAAAGAATCATTCAGCGTGTCAATGTCAATCTGCGGGAACCCTTGTTTGATGTCGGCCCTTATGTAAGGGACCTGATTCCATGGCAACAGCTGATCAGGTTTTACGCCTTTTATGGTTTTACTCCATATCACCCACTGAATTTCCATTTCAGGCGTTCCAACCTGTCGGGAAGCTACTTCCTGGGGAGGTGCCATGTCTCGGATTCAATCTTGTATAAGTGTGATATCCGCGGCGACGAACTCAAAAGAAAGGGCGAGATCTTCAATTTCGAAGGGTTTCAAATCCCTTTGCACGATGATGAGACCATTCGAATAAATGACAGTTTCCTTATCAAAAATCTGGTTCACAACAACACCCACGACCCCGAAGACCTGGAGGAGTTCATTATCAGGAACACGGTGTCTGCACACTATACCAACATTCACGGTTCTGACGTGGAGGGCTGTTTTCTGGGCCCGTTCAGCACCGTCGACCTTACCACACTTCACGACTGCGTGGTCGGTGAATATGCGTACCTGCAGGTCCGCGAACTCAATCATCGCCAGGTACCGGCCGGGACAGTATGGGTCAACAGCGGTGATCGATTTGATTTTTCATATTCCCATGATCCGGAAAATCTCAAACGCTACATCCGGTTTGAACCGGGTTCCGCACCTGAAGGGGAGTTCATGGCCTTTGTGGACCAGCGCAAGGCGGACTTTCAGCGCATCTTTGATGTGGTCAACCTGGAAAGGCCCTTTTCAATACCGGAGGGGGCCTCAGTGAACCGTTATGCCGTGATAAAACCCAAGACCCGTATCAGCAGGAATGTGCTTGTGGCACAGCGTGCCTATATTGAAAACACATTTATGGGAAGTGGCGCGAATGCCCAGGAAAACTGCTATATTATCAACTCGGTTTTGAGCGGCAACAATGTCACGGCCCACGGTGCGAAAATAATTCACTCCGAGCTGGGTGATAAGGTTTTTGTGGGGTTCAACTCATTTTTGCAGGGGACGGAGGACGCGCCCCTGGGAATAGGTGAAAAAAGTATTGTCATGCCCCACACCATTATCGACCTTGCCGAACGAGTGGAGATCCCGCCGGAACACCTGGTGTGGGGTTTTATCCGGAACCAGGAGGACGTGGCTCAAAACAGCATTCCTCTGGCGGAGCTTGCCTCCGTGTCCGGGCTGATCAACAGGGGGGCCATGAGTTTCAGAGGTGAAGGCCATGTTTTCGTTGATGGGTTCAGGCATCGCATCGAGCACATACTCGAGGCCAACGGGGCCTATTGCGAAGGCAGCGCCCAACAAGGGCATGCCCAGCAAAGCCAGGACATTTCTTACAACCTGATTCAGCCCTACCCGGAAGGGGAACTGAAAGGGCTTTATCCCACTATTGATATTAACCCCTGACACGGTCTAGAATATGACGCTGCTGATTTTCTCATCACGGCCCGGCGGGCTGGACGACTGATTGGTTGAAGACAGTTATTCGGCATTTTTATGGTACAAACCCGAGATACTGGTAAGTGCTGATGGAAAATGAAAAAACCGATAATAGCCAAACCCTCTATTCGGTCCTGAGATTCAGAATAGCCATTATAGTTATTTTGGTTTCCATCACCCCCATGGCTCTCGTGACTGGTGTTATTCTCTATCAGTTCAATATGTTCTCAAATGAGATGGTTTACGCCCATTTGGAGCAACTGATCCTCAAGCACAATCAGAGCATTGACGATTTCATACATCATAAATTAAGTGATATAAGCCACTTATCAAGAAGTTACGATATAGGGCGGTTCCGGGACAAGGATTTCCTGCAACAAAAACTGAGGGCGCTTCAGGAAGAGTATGGTTTTGTTTTCGTGGACTTGGGCTTGATACACGAGAGCGGCCGGCAGGTATCGTATGCAGGCCCCTTTGAACTCGAAAGCGCTGATTACAGCGAATCCCAGTGGTTTCAGAAAGCCATCAGGAGCAATCGCTACATCAGCGATGTGTTTTTGGGCCTGCGGGGTCAACCGCACTTTATCGTGGCTGTCAAGCGGCAATGGGGCGATTCTGAATGGATTCTCAGGGCAACCATAGATTTCTTTGCGTTCAACACACTGGTGGAAAATCTGAGTGTCGGGAAGACCGGGGCTGCTTTTATCCTGAACCGACAAGGCGAATTCCAGACCCGTCCTCCCAAGGGCAAACCAAAGCTGACAAAACAGCAGTACCTGAATCTGTTCAGGAAAGGCGAGGAAGCCCTTCTTGCCCAGGATCAGCAGGCTGAAAGCCTGTCATACATCCTCCAAAACGAGGCGATCTTTCTCGATGGTTATCTTTACA
>CAYVDE010000091.1:0-12910 GCA_964450535.1 uncultured Desulfobacterales bacterium | reverse complement strand
ACACGGACGGCTCGCCGAAGGTCCTGGAGACCACGGACACGGATGGAAGTACCGGTGGCGACGACGAGATCACGATCACGGGCGACGGTGACAACGTGGTGTTCGGCGGCATGGGGTCTGACACCATCTTCACCCAGAACGGGACCGACGTTATCTTCGGGGACAACGGCCGCGTGGAGTACTCGGGCCCTGTGGGAGGGCTTACGCTTTCCCTGATGGAGTCCACGTACCCGTCCGGCGGCGGGGACGACGTGATCGATACGGGTGAAGGCGACAAGTACATTGCGGGCGGTTTCGGTTCGGACGTTGTCACCACCGGTTCCGGAAACGACGTCATCTTCGGCGACAACGGGACAATTGTTTACGATGCAAAGGGCCTTCCCGCTCTTGTGTACAATACCTATCCTTCGATCGGCGGCGACGACCAGCTGAAAACGTCCGCCGGGACCAATATTCTCATGGGCGGCGCCGGCGCTGACAGTATTTACGGCGGTTCAGGCAGAGACGCCATATTCGGTGACAGCGGCCGGGTAACCCTGGTAAACGGCAAGTGGGAAACGCTCACGTCCACTGACTTCTCTATCGGCGGTGACGATTACCTGGTGGGAGGTCCCGGTAATGATGTCCTGATCGGCGGGGCCGGCAACAATGTCTTGGTGGGGGACCTTTCAGAGGATATCTTGATCGGATCCTACGGGCGGGTGACTTTTGACCCCCCGACCCAAGTCGTGAACTCCATCGAGTTTTTCGATCCCACGGATTTCATCTCAAATGTCATGTCTGAACTCTATGCCGGGACACCCGTCAGTTGGTCCCAGTGGGTCGAAGACGACGGATACGATTATTTTCCATACCTGAGATGGGATTTCAGCACCTGGGCCGGGACAAACCTGGCCGGAAGTCAGGGCAGTTACGGCTTGACCGGTTTTCCCCATGAGCCCATTCTCCACTATCACCACGGTTCCTCGTTGTTGGAATGGCTGATCCCCGAAGAGGGTTCTGAAGACGATTCCTCACCTGTACCCGGGGAGGAGGGCGCCGGTGATGAGAATGATGAAATCGTCGGGGAGGCTTCCGGGAATGATAAGGACGGCGAAGCCGGCGATGAGGAAGGTACGGGCGATGAGGTCATCGCCGGTCTTGGGGCGGGACACGAAGACGGGGAGGCCGCAGGCCAGGACCTCGGAGAAGAAGACGATGATGAAGGCGGGATGAGCGCCAAAACCGCGGGGATCGAACCCGTGGGCGCGGCTGTCATCTCCGGCATGATGGGCTGGAAGGTGTTCACGGGCGGGGCATCGGTGAGGACCGGCGTTATCGACCGCCAATCCTTCAAGGAACTGGCTGCACGTCAGGATAAAAAGCGCTTCAAGCGCTGGGCGAGCATTGGTCTGTAATGCTTTTGAAGCCCCGTAACAGCGTTAATGGGGGTTTTTACGCCCGGGACATCCGGATCATTGAGTCCCGGGAGGAAATCACCTTTCTCTTCGGCGCCGCCTCTCGCGATCCCGGTGAGGGTGGCGGGCTTCTTATCGATTCGGTGTCCAGGATCATCTTGACGCCAACTGCGGCCAAACGCCTTTCCCTAGCCTTGAATGACATCCTGGCAAGGTATGAATCGACCCGCTCAGCCGCCGGCCCATCTTCCGGAGAAGGACGGCGTCGTCATCTTTCCTATGATAATAAGGCCTCTTACGCCGGGGCCAAGCAGGCAACAGGGACGGATCGTCTCATTGGTTTTGTAGATGCTCTCGGCGTTCCTTACGGCCTGGAACACTCTTTCAAGCTCTTCAACGGGGCCATCCTGGGCGACCGGGTCCTGCTGGGGTTCCACCGTAAGGAGCTGGGCGATGCAGCAGCCGGAATCATGCCGCTGTGCAGAGACCTTGGCATGCCCGACCGCTTTCAGAGGATTTTCCGCGAACACCTCAATGAGGCCAACATCCTGCTCTTGGGATACGAAGGAGACAAGGAGACCGGAACGTACAAGGCGTACCTCGAGTTCGGCGATATGTTCATGACGCTGGCCTCGGAGTCTTCTGAAAAGCCGGACCCCTTTCTTCTCCATCTCGGATTCAAGTGGGACGCGGCGGACAACCGAAAAGCCGCCCTGGCAAGGTACACCTGTCATTTGTATCTTTCTGAAGAGGACATGCTGGCGCGTGTTCGGGAGCGGTTCTACCCCGGCCGGGAAACGAAAACCTTTGAAATCGTAAAAGGGATCGTGGAGAAAGCCGCAACAAGGATGCGGTCCGACGAGTTTCTCTACCTGGAGGTCGCCGAAGAAAACAATCCCAGGGCTTCCTATGATATCAACATGTACCGGGCCAACCTCACCCTCGAAGACCTCTATCCGCTGCTCAGGGACGCCTGCCGTTCCTGGCGGATTCCTCCGGAGTCGTTCCACCGTCTTTATGACCCCATGAAAAAACGTATATTCGGCCACGTCTCGGGAGGATCGGACCGGGAGGGAAGGGATTTCCTCACCTTCTATTACGGCGTGGCCGGGAGCAGCAGGTAAGTGTCCTTGTCCGCGGCGACCGGACGGGTGGACCTTCGCGATTACCTGGTCATTTCCCTCTGGTTCGGATGCAACAACGACTGCATTCTCTGCATGCTTCGGGGTTTCAGGGAGGCCCTTCCCGGCATAGGTTTCGACCGGTTCCGTGAGGTTGTTCGCGATGTGCGGGATCGCCGGCGTTTTGAAAACCTGATCCTTTCAGGCGCCGAAGTGACAACCTTCGAAGAACTCGAACGTTATGCCCGTTTTGCCGCCTCGCTGGGGTGGTTCAAGAGAATCCAGGTCCAGACCAACGGCAGGCGGCTCGCCGACGGTGATTACCTGCGGCGGCTTATTGACTCGGGCGTCAATGAATTCTTCGTCAGTATCCAAGGGGACGAGGCCATCCATGACCGCATTACACAAAGGCCCGGTTCCTACCGCGAAACCATGCGGGGCCTCGGAAACCTGGCCGCTTACGACGTGAACGTGATCAGCAATTCCGTCCTGACCCTGGTGAATTTGGATGTCATGGAAACGCTCATGGCGGTGCTCTCCGCGGAAAGGATCAGCGAGTTTCACCTGTGGAACTATTTCCCCATGCGGAATGACGAAGGTGGCGGCCTTGTGGTGGATCTCGAAAGTGTCCAATCTCTGGTACCGCGGTTGCGGGAAATGCTGGGCCCGGAGGCCAGACCGCTGGTGCTCAAGGCCTTTCCCCACTGCATGCCCGCCCCGGAGGGAGTGTTCTTTGACAGTCATTTTCCCGTGACGGTCCTGCCCAAGGCCTTCTGGCGTGAATTCGAAGAGAGCAGGTTCGGAGGATGCCCTCACCGGAACCGCTGTGTCGACCAATCCTGCTGGGGCCTCTCAGCGGCCTACCTGGCTGCTTACGGCGATGAGCGGGAAAGGCTTTGCCCGCTCCGGGACATGACTGAAAGGTGATGGAGTTGTAAAAAGCCCGAATCCTCGAGATCTGCCCATGGGATATCAACAGGTTATATCGTCCCCAGCGGCGCGTGAGCGGGTTTTTGCGAATGCGTCAAAGGTGTCAAGGTGAAGAGGACCTTTGAACCGGAATACTCCCAGGAGACGGACACACTGTATAACTACTGTCTCTGGGAGTACGATCCGCCGGCGCCGGTGGCAGGCAAGATACGTTCCGTCAACCTGCTGCGTCATTCCTTCGAGATTCTGGATGCGGGTCCGGCCATGTACGACCTCGTGGACGCACTGCGCTGGGAGATCGGCATGGGCAACACCGTGTGGGGCCTGAAAAAGGCCGGGGAGGTCATGGAATGGGAATACTATTTTTATGATTACCGGCGGCGGGAGCGGGAGCGTTCCCTCTCCAAGGTGTTGCAGGCCATGAGCCCATGGGTTCACGCACGGATCGAGCCCAATGAAAACCTGCACTATTTCATGTTTTCCCTGGATATCGACGATGAACTGCTCCGGGGCGCCCGGGACCTTGACTGTGCCCACATCTACATCGGCAACCCCGGCAGTACCGTTTCCTCGGGAATCTGCTACGCCCAGACCGAGGAGGGCATGAGACTGGAGAATTTTTACTTTTTCTTCCGTCCCGCCAACCAGATGGAGGACGTCCTGGCAAAAGCGGCCTGCTCGGCCCAGATCGATGGGACACGCATCCCTGTTGACGCCGTTGTCCGGCCGGAACTGCGCGACTGCCGCACCATCTGCTGCGCCAACAAGCAGCGAAGCGACTGTATCTACTTTTCGGGCATCACCATCGACCAGTTTCTTTTCTTCCTGCGGTGGATGGACTATCCCGAGCGGTTGCAGGCCTTCGTGGAGGAACACTATTCACTCCTGGATCACCTGCTCTTTGACGTGGGGTTTGATTACCGGATGGAGGCCGGGGAACTGGTTGTTGTCAAGAGCGCCTATTACGGGAACTTCTGACGGCTCACGACGGTGTCATTTGTCGCCGGGAGGGGACAGCCTGTTTCTTATTTCCTCCACGGCTCTGCGGGCCTGGTTCTGAGCTTCTTCGTGGCCGTCTATGATGATGTCGGCCCCGGGGCGGACCCGTTCCACCTGGATTTCCATTAATGGGCGAATCATGGTCAGGTAATTGTAGAGATAGCCCCTGAGCCACTCCAGGCCGTCCTTACCCTTTCCTTCGGCCAGGAGAAGTTCCGTGTATTCGCGCGTCTTTCGGGCCAGGGCCATGTCGAGGGGAACATCGATCCAGACCAGCAGGTCGATGTAGGGGGCCGTGGGCCTGTGTTCCCGGCCCAAAGGCATCTCGAAAACAATATGTCTTGCTGCAGCGATGGGTTCGCCGGAGAGGGGGTCGGTAACGGATACGCCGTTTTTCAGCTTTGCCAGATCATTCACCAGCTCCGGGAGTGCGAAGGCATTGAAATCGGCCCCCTCCCGCATCCAGCGTATCATGTCGCTGGGTGTCCGCCGGGAGGCACGCTCATGGCTGTCGAAGTAAAGTACCGAGGCGTCTCCCAGTGTGGACGCTATTCCCCGGGCGAGGGTTGACTTGCCGCTGCCGATGGGCCCCGCCACGGCGATGATATGTGCCATGTGCCGTCCTTTTCGCTGTGTGGATTCTGCTGTCCGGGGCACTATAGTATTTCCGGGGGCGGGACACAATCCTGGAAAAGGATGCCCTTGGATCGCTCGGAAGTTTCCACTTATGGTTACCGAGAGGATGTAAAGATGCACAACCCAGCAGCCGGAGCGGATTGTCCCGGAGGGGAGTTCGACTTCCTGCGCGTGGATGCGTTCATGCGCCGCATGCTCGATGCCCGCGCCCTGGCAACGGCCTTTGAGATCGGTCTGATCGACACGCTCATTCAGGACGGCACGGCCTCGACCGGATTCTTGACGAAAAAGCTCGGTGTTGAAGGCAGGGGGCTGTCTTTCCTGGTGGACCTGCTCCTTGCCAACCAAGTGGTCGAGAGACGCGGCGGCTCAATCGCCTTGACCCCCGCTTTCACCGATGCCCTGCGTTTTCGCGACCTCATGGAAATGAAGCTTTCGCTCTCCAACTTCGCCGCGCATGACTTTCTGGAGTTTTTTTCGGAACTCGTTGCCGCGCCCGGTGAGTTCATGCGTAAGGCACGCTTTCACCGGCTGTTCGCCTATGACCGGTGTCACGGTTCAGGGGAGGAGGACCGTCGTGTGACACGGCAGTGGATGCGCGTAACCACTGTTCTGACTAAATACGAGGCCGGAGCATGCATGAGGCATCACGATTTCAGCAACTACAGACGCATGCTGGACATTGGAGGCAACAGCGGCGAATTCGCCCTGCGCCTGTGCCGGGAACACCCGGCTCTGTATGCCACCGTCTTCGACCTGCCCCTCGTGTGCGACGTCGGAGTGGATCATATCAGCGGTGAGCCGGAGGTGAGCCGGATAGGTTTCGTGAAGGGAGACGCCACGACCGGCGACCTGCCCGGAGGGTATGACCTGGTCACCTTCAAATCCATGCTCCACGACTTGCCCGACGGCAAGGCAAGGGATCTCATGGGCAGGGCGGTCCGATCACTCGAGCCGGGAGGAACGATGCTCGTTTTCGAGCGCGCCGCTCTTCCAACAGGAGGGGCTTATCCAGCCCATTCCGTGCTCCCTTTTCTTGCTTTTTTTCACAGCTACCGGACTCCTGATTTTTATGTCCGGTGCTTTGAAGACCTTGCATTAAAAGACATAACCAGCACGGCGATAAACCTGGAGTGGCCCTTTCTGCTTGTCACCGGTGTCGTTGACCGGAATCGGTGTTTCAAAAGCCCTGTTTTCTGAAGGGTTTCGTTGACAGGGAGCACCTGATGGTTTAAAAAAAAGCGGCAGGAAGCGGTCACCCATATACCCCTTTAAAATTACATGGAGGCAGAAAACATGACAGCCCAGAAAAAGGAAAATGACGCAACGCAGGAAGTCCCGGCAGCCGGTTCCGACGACATGAAAACCACCATCAAGTGGGACGTGGCGAAGATGAGCACCAGCTACGCCAACGTGTGCAATGTTTCGAGCACGCGTGAGGAATTCACCATTCTTTTCGGAATCAACAAGACCTGGAACCCGGAGCAGCGGGAGCTGACGGTGGACATGAGCGACCGCGTCATACTCAACCCCTTCGCGGCGAAGCGCATGGCCCTGCTGTTGTCGAACGTCATTCGTCAGTACGAGGACCGCTACGGCGAGATCAGTGTCGATGCCGGTGAAGTCAATCCCTCGGGCAAATTAAATGCCTGATGCCGGCACCGGCCGTAAGGTGTGCCCGGGGCGGTGACAGCCTGACGGTTCCGTCACAATCGGAATCCGTTCAATCCAAGGGGCGGTTGAATTCATGGAATCTCGTTCCGACGAACAGGTTACCGAGAGGAAAAACACGGGATCGTCCTGGAACGGCCTTGAGGGTTCGACGGACCAGGAGACCTTTTTTTCGTCCTGGCTTGCCATTCAAAGCGGATCCATAGGGGGATGCATCCAGTCGGTCCTGGTCCTCGGCGACCCAACCGGTCAACAGTACCTTCCCGTGACTTCCTGGCCGGAGGGCGCCGGCGACGGCGAGCGTCTGGTGGATGTGCTGGAACAGACCCTGGCCGAGAGGGAGGGGATGCTTGTCGAGCTTTCCCGCCTCGACGGTTCGGACCGTTACGGCTTGGCCTATCCCATCGCTGTCGACGACGCATGCGTGGGAGCTGTAGCCGTTGAGGTGGAGGCGGGGGAGGAGGCCCTCCGCCGCGCCATGGAAAGCCTCAAGTGGGGAGTGGCCTGGATCGAAAACCACTTCCGTCGTCGCAGGAACAGGGAAGACGCCGACGCGCTGGACCGGCTGAAGGCGGCCGTTGATATTCTCGCCGGAGTCCTTGGGGAGGATCATTTCGACGGGGCCTCCATGGCCTTTGTCACATCTCTTTCCACGCGGCTTGCCTGCGATCGCGTGAGCCTGGGTCTCATCAAAAAAAAACATGCCCGGGTGGAGGCCGTATCCCATTCAGCGGTGGTGGGAAGCAAAACGAACCTGCTGAGGGCCGTGGGGGCCGCCATGGACGAGGCGGTGAGCCAGCGGGCCGAAATTCTCTATCCCCCACTTCCCGGCACTCCGGTTTTCGTTGTCCGCGATCACGAGCACTTGGCGCAGAAACACGGCAGTCAGGCTGTCATGACCGTTCCGCTCTATGTCAAGGGGCGCTATTACGGCGCCCTGACCCTGGAGCGTCAGAAGGATCGTCCCTTCACTGAAGAGGAGCTTGCCTACGTCAAAAGCGTAGTGGCCCTCTCCGGGCCCGCCCTTGAAAACAAGCACCAGCAGGACCGTCACCTGGTTTTCCTGATCCTCGGGTCACTGAAGCGCCAGGCCGAGCGCCTCTTCGGGGCCGGTTACACGGGACGAAAGGCGTTGCTCATGGCGCTGATCCTTCTCGTGGCGGTCTTTTCGTTTGTCAGGGGGGAGTATCGAGTCGCCGCCGATGCCGTCCTCGAAGGCGCTGTTCAGCGTTCCATCGCAGCCCCCTTCGACGGGTTTATCCAGTCGGCCCCTGCTCGTGCCGGGGACGTGGTGACGTCGGGCCACCTGCTGTGCACCCTTGATGATCGGGAACTCCGTCTGGAACGGCTTAACTGGCTGGGCAGGCAGACTCAGTACCAGCGCCAGCTCCAGGAAGCTATCGCCCAGCGCAGCCGCGCCGAGGCGAACGTGATCAGCGCCCAGCTCGACCAGGCCGCGGCCCAGCTCGAACTGACGGAAAGCAAGCTCGAAAGGGTCGCCGTCAGGGCTCCGTTCGACGGGATAATCCTCAGCGGCGATCTCAGCCGGCGTCTGGGGGATGCCGTTCGTCAGGGTGAAGAGCTGTTCCAGATAGCCCCGCTCGATTCCTACCGGCTTATTCTCAAGGTCGACGAGGCCCGCATCGCCGATGTGGCCGAAGGCCAGCGGGGCGGCTTGGTGTTGGCGGCTCTTCCCGCGGAAAAGTACGAATTCACTGTAGAAAAAATTACACCCATCACCACGGCGGCGGAAGGAAGCAACCACTTTCAGGTGGAGGCCGCCCTTGACCGGGTGGCTCCTTCCCTCAGGCCGGGCATGGAAGGCGTCGGAAAGATAGAGGTTGACCGGCGGCTTCTGGTTGCCATATGGACGAGGCCCCTCTTCGAGTGGTTCCGGTTGAAGGCGTGGGCCTGGTGGCCCTGAGAGAGGCTGTGACCACGGGACATGTCTGAAAAAAATCTCTACAGCAGTTCCTGGTACCGTGTGGCCGGGCTCAGGCCCTTCCTCCGGAGCCATGCGCAGATTCATCGACATACCTTCCGGGACGTCGTCTGGTATGTCCTCCAGGATCACTCCACGGGGCGGTTTCATCGTTTTACCGAAGAGGCCTATTACGTTATCGGTCTCATGGACGGGACTCGAACTCTCCAGGAAATCTGGGAGGCGGCCTGCCTGCACCTGGGAGACGACATGCCCACCCAGGAAGAGGTCATAGACCTGCTTTCCAAGTTGAACCAGGCGG
The DNA here is from genome assembly GCA_964450535.1 of uncultured Desulfobacterales bacterium. Lineage (GTDB taxonomy): Bacteria > Desulfobacterota > DSM-4660 > Desulfatiglandales > HGW-15 > JAIPEI01. The sequence goes on along the minus strand of CAYVDE010000091.1, from coordinate 3,913 downwards.
ACGTTCTCCAGTCGGACAGCGCTCCCGACATCGGCAATATCCAGCACCGCAGCCGTGAGGATCGAAAGAAAAAATTCTGGGGCTGGATTCGCTCACCCGTGGCGGTCCGCATCCCCGTTCTGGATCCCGACCGTTTTCTGGAACGCACAAGAAACCTGGCGGCGCCTTTTTTCAGCGCTCCCGCGGCAGTCCTATGGCTGGCAATGGTTGCAACGGCGGTGGTTCTCGCCGTGATGCACTGGGGCGAACTCACCATGAACCTGGCCGATCGAGTGCTGGCCTTGGAAAACCTAGTGCTGCTCTGGTTGATTTATCCGGTTGTCAAAACCATCCACGAGTTCGCCCATGCCTGGGCGGTCAAGCACTGGGGAGGCGAGGTGCACGAAATGGGCCTCATGTTTCTCGTCTTCGTGCCCGTGCCCTACCTGGACGCATCGACGGCTTCGGCCTTCAGGGACAAAAAGCGTAGAATGATCGTCGGCTTCATCGGCATCGCCGCGGATATGCTGGTCGCGTCGCTTGCCATGATACTCTGGGTCAACCTGGATTCAGGGGCCCTGCGGGCGGTTGCTTTCAATGTGATCCTTGTTGCCGGCGTGGCAACTGTTTTTTTCAACGGGAATCCCCTGCTTCGGTTCGACGCCTATTACGTGCTGGCCGATTATCTCGAAATACCCAACCTGGGCAAGCGGGCGAACCGCTACATAGGATACCTGGCCCAGCGCTACCTGATCAGGAATGACGAGGCCCGGTTCACCCTGTCCGATAGGCGCGAGGCGGTGTGGCTGGTCCTTTACGGCGTGGTTTCCTTTGTCTACAGAATATTCATCAGTATCCGGATCGCACTCTTCGTTTCGACCAAGTTCTTTTTTATCGGGGTGCTGATAGCTGCATGGGCACTCATAGGACTGGTTGTTGTTCCCTTTGCAAGTGTTGTCAAGGCCGTTGTGTCAGACCCCGAACTGTACAAGCGCCGTGTACGCATCGCCGCCTTCGCCCTGGGATTCGCCGGAATGGTCTTGTACCTGGTGTACTTTGTGCCCGTTCCCTCCACCACCATGGCCCAGGGTGTTTTCTGGCCCGGTGAACAGTCGCAGGTCAGGGCGGGGGCGGCCGGGGCGGTCAGTGCCATTCAGGCCCGGCCGGGCTCTTCGGTGAGGTTCGGTGAGCCCCTGGTGACTCTCGAGAACCCGGAGATCGAAGGCGAAGTGAGGGTCCTAGAGGCGCGTCTTCGGGAGTACCAGGCCCGGCACATGGAGGCAGTTGTGGTGGACCGGACCGAAGAGCGGATTCTCAGAGAGGAAATTGCTCTCATCGAGAATGAGCTGAGCCACGCCCGCGAACGCCTTGATGCCCTGGTGGTACGAAGCCCCCGTGACGGCCTGTTCATACTGCCCGGCGCGGTCGACCTGCCCGGACGTTATCTTCCCCGGGGGGAGGAGCTGGGATACGTGGTCGATTACGGTGCTCTTTCCGTGCTTGTGCCGGTTACGCAGGCCCAGGTGGGAAAAATACGGCACGCCGTTCGTTCTGTTTCGGCCCGCCCCGCTGACAGGGTTTTTCAGAGGATTCCCGCCAGGCTGGTGCGCGAAGTCCCGGCGGCTTCGACGGACCTTCCCTCGCTCGCCTTTGCCCTGGAAGGCGGTGGGTCCTTCGCGCTGGACCCCCGGGAGCATGATGCGCGCCGTTCCTTTGAACCGCTGTTTTATTACGAGGTAGTGCTGGACGAACGAATAGAGGACCGAATCGGCGCGCGGGTCTACCTGCGATTCGAGCACGAGTCCGAAACACTGGCTTCGCAGTGGTATCGCACGCTGCGGCGGGTTTTTTTGAGGACCTTCAGCTTCTGAAGCCGTTCCGCGGGATCAATTCGGAAAGACCGCCATGTTCGAATCACTTTCAAACTGGCCAAGGGCGGACCATTTCGCCAGGCCTGAACGGGAGGAGGGACGAAGGACCTTGCTGGACCGTCTGGCCTGGGAGGTGTCCGGATACCTGGCGCGGCCCTGGAATGCAAGGACGATACGACTTAAGAGAATCCTGAGCTGGGTGGAACGGTCGTCATCAGGCCTGAGCGATCTGTCCGACGATGAACTGCGTCTCCGTAGTGAACCTCTGCGGCGCCGGCTGAGGGTGGAAGGTTTCTCCCTGGCCCTTGTGGGTGAGTCCTTTGCCCTGGTCAGGGAGGCCTCGTCGAGAATACTCGGAATGAGGCATTTCGACTGCCAGCTCATGGGCGGCTATGCCATCCTGAAGGGGCTCCTGGCGGAAATGGAAACGGGAGAAGGAAAAACGCTGGTGGCCACACTCCCGGCGGTGACTGCGGCCCTGGCGGGCATTCCCGTTCACGTGATCACTGTCAACGATTACCTGACCCACCGGGACGCAGAGCTCATGGGAGAACTTTACCGCTTTTTCGGGCTTACGGTGGGACAGGTCACTCACGACAAGACGCCGCCGCAGCGCCGCGGCGCATACGGGTGCGACATCACCTACTGCACCAACAAGGAGGTGGTTTTCGATTACCTGAGGGACCGTATTACCCTGGCCGATTCAGCATCTGAATTGCAGCTTCACGCCGAACATCTGGGCCGTCTGAGCGGCAGGAGCGAACGGCTCCTTCTTCGGGGGCTTCATTTCGCAATCGTGGACGAGGCGGACAGTGTGCTGGTGGATGAGGCGAGGACGCCGCTCATCATTTCCCGCAGCGAGGCGTCGGAAGACGAAGAACGGGCCGTGGCGCAGGCCCTTGAAGTGGCAAGGGAACTGCAGGAAAAGGTCCACTATCGCATCGACTATGAGGCGGACCAGGGGTTGCGGGCGATAACCGTAACGGACCGGGGCCGGGAAACGGTACAACAGATAACGGCGGAGATGGGAACCGTATGGCAGAGTCCTATTCGGCGCGAAGAGCTTGTCCGCAAGGCTCTGACGGCACTCTATCTTTACCGGCGGGACGAGCACTACCTGGTGCAGGATGGAAAGATCCAGATCGTCGATGAGTTCACGGGGCGGGTGATGCCCGACCGGGCGTGGGAAGGGGGACTGCATCAGCTTATCGAGGCCAAGGAGAGATGCGAGGTCACCGGGCAGCGGGAAACGGTGGCCCGAATCAGTTATCAGCGTTTTTTCCGGAGGTACCTGAAGCTGTCGGGCATGACCGGGACAGCCCGGGAAGTGCGTAGCGAACTGTGGTCCACCTATGGCCTTCCGGTGGTGCGTGTGCCCACCAACCGGCCGCTGAAAAGGACGATTGTCCGTGACAACGTCTTCCGTATCCTTGAAGAGAAATACGATTGTGTCGCCGGGAGGGTGGAGGAGCTCTACGGCTCAGGGGTGCCGGTGCTCATCGGTACCCGGACCGTGGCGGCCTCGGAACACCTGAGTCGTATGCTTCAGGAAAGGGGTATTCCCCACCAGGTCCTGAACGCGAAACAGGACAAGGAAGAGGCGCTCATAGTGGCGCGGGCCGGCGAACCGGGACGTGTTACCATCGCAACGAACATGGCCGGCCGGGGGACCGACATCAAGCTGGCCCCAGGCATGGTCGATCTGGGCGGGCTGCACGTTCTCATGACCGAGAAGCATGAGGCGGGTCGCATCGACCGCCAGCTTGCAGGAAGGTGTGGACGGCAGGGAGAACCCGGTCGTTGCGAGAGCTTTATTTCTCTGGAAGACCCGCTTCTTCGGGACGGGTACCGGGGGATTTCCGGATGGGCGCTCAAGTGGCTCAGCAGGGGAGGTGCGGGCCTGTGGAAGCCGCTTGGACGCAGGACCATGAAAAGGGCCCAGAGTCGCGTTGAGCGGGTCCACGCGGGCGTCCGCAGGCGTCTGCTCAGGTATGACGAAGAACGAAGCGATACCCTGTCTTTTTCCGGCAGGGGCGAGTAGCCGAGGTCGCTGAAGGGAGGCT
>CAYVDE010000090.1:0-12976 GCA_964450535.1 uncultured Desulfobacterales bacterium | reverse complement strand
TCACGCTGAATATCGTGGTGCGATTGGCAGGCAGGGTAGGCTGCGCTGATTTCTAATCCGCATCAATGACCGCTTTGATGGCTGTTTTCACCAAATCCAATACATCCGATGACACAGTCCCGGTCTTCTTCAAGAATCGTTTTGATGATACAGACCGGATTTGGAAGGTATCAATTGCAGAGGGCTTCTCAAGGCTGTTTTCGTTGTCAGGCTCTATTTTGACCAGCCATACAGCCCCTTGAAAATAGTCTTTCCATTCTGTTATCGGGGCGATCACCTTGAGTGGTAAGACCCCGATTGCATCGTCACTGACAATCAACGCAGGCCGCTTCTTTCTTATTTCAGCTCCTATGCTCGGGCTCAGATTGATTTCTCATGTCTCGCCCTGTTTCATAGAAAATCCTCGGCGTCTAAATCCGCAAATTCAGTCAGGCTTTCATCTGTTTCATAGACGGAAACGAGTTCATTCGCTTTTTTAGCCATCTCGGTCTTTCTGTGATTTCTTTTCACCTCTCCTATATAACGTTCAAGAGCCTCCCGCACGATGCTGCTCTGATCTGTAAAGCCCCATTGCTTGTAGTTTTCCAGGAACTGCCTTTGTTCCGGGCTGATGGAAATCTTTTTCTGTGTCAAAGCCGCCATGAAAACTCCCTCCTATCCTGGATCCATTATTAGAGCCAAAATAGCACCCTCAACAAGACCCAAAGTCAAGATAACCTGGCCGCACAATCCGGGCCAACGTGTGCAAGCCGACGGAATCCCCGGCATGGCTATTTAAAGCGGAGTCTCAACACTTGCCTTCGCCTCGCAACGTCCCCTATGGTGCTTGGTACAGGCGGCACGCCTTGAGTCTTCTTTCGATTTCCTCCTCAACCAGGGAATAGGCCTCGCTGTCCACATCTCCATAAGTGCCCCTGAATTCAAGCTCCATGATCCCTTCAGGCAGGTGATGGATCCTGGGCATGAAGTCATCTTCAACCACCGGAGCACTCAGAAACTCCTGCACTTTCAGCGCGCTCTCACGAGACCCTACCGCAAGCCTGGCCATCTCCACGCCTGCTCGATTCGCCGCCATGTCCGCAAAGCTGAAACCGGACCCGCCCATGGAGTCGGTCAGCTCCTTGTAAAGGCCCATTAAGTCGGCCATAACGCTTCCAGCCGACACAGTAATGGCCGCGGACACCAGAAAGTGCTGCGCCAGGTCACGCCTCTCGCGCAACTGAAGCGAGACAAAACCATGTGTCCCGGATCTTTGGGGCCCTGACGCCACCAACATGCCGCCCTTGTCCTCGCCGGTCGACAATGTCAGGCCCTCCACCTTTTTCGGCCTGTCAACAAGTTTGCCCAAGTCTCTCCGCACCCCATACACGGCCAGTGTGAAAAGCAGGGCCCGGTTTTCAGACACAGGGTCGGCGCCGGAGTAAGCTCGCTCCGCCGCACTCGAAAAAAGCAAAGGAAGCACCCTTGCAAGGGACATGCGATCTTCCGGCTGCCGCTCCATAAAGGATCGCAGCAGATTGTCATAGTAAAGGAGCCTCTTTCGTTCTGAGACAGGCAATATGAGCTCCTTGCCCTTACGCTGGAGCTGCGCCACCTGCTCTGATTTCCAATCATAGGAAACCAATACGCGGCCCCTGTGGATGTCCACTTTCTCCACCGCATCAACACCCACCAGCAAGGCCTTTACCTCGGGAAGGTTTTCCAGATGACCCAAAACATAAGGCCAGGCCAGCCCCACAACCCACCCGGGGAAGGGCACCCTTCCAAGCCGTACCTCCTGGAACTTCCAATCCAGCAGATCATCCGGCCCTGGCCGTATGCGTGCCTTCACGTTCAGGTACCTCCCAAAGAGGTTCTCCGGCATTAGCAGCGTGGCCCGTGCAATCACAGACCCGGGATCCAGCCTGACTTGGACATCCAGATTTCTCCCCAAACCTGAATGGGACAGCCCAGAGGCAAGCAGCAGGTTGAGGTCCCTTTCTGTGATCCGGACCTCACGGACCCCAAGCCCCTGAAGCCTCCTGGGATTGTTGTCCCGAAGCACCTCCTTGATCCGGGCCGCGTCGTCAAGGGAAAGGCTGGGAGGCCTGGACACATCGGGTTCATAGTCCAGGCCGTAGAAAAGGAATACCACAAGAGCCCCAACCAGAAGGAAACAGGTCACCACAAGGGTCTTGAAAGTAACCGCAAAAATGCGAATGATAATTCTTTCGATCATCAGTAGTCAGGCACGCCACGAAGTCCTTAATTCATCGGCCCGGGCCTTTTCGACGGTCAGGAAATCCCCAAGGCATTCGGAATATTGATATCCGGTCCAGTGGTCGAGGAATTCGCAACCTATTTGCAGCGCAGGATGGACTCCTTTCTCTCTCATGAATCCCATTCAGCAGCAAGTATTGGGGGCCTCCACCAGAATCCCCGGCAGGGAGGATCGAAGCGCGACCTCAAGACTTGCCTTCGCCTCGGGCTCCCCGTGCACCAGCTTGATACACTCAGGCCCCACCATGCCGGCCCAGCGGATGAGGTCGTCCCGGTCCGCGTGCGCCGAGTAACCGCCCAGGGTGTGGACCTGCGCCCGGATGTCAAACCGCTCCCCGTCCAGGATCACATACCCGCCCGGCCGCCGGCTGTAGCGCAATATGTCCCTCCCAGGAGTCCCCCTGGCCTGGTATCCCACAAACAGGATGTCGTTCCTTTCATCCCCCAGGCCTTCCTTCAGGTGGTTCACAATGCGGCCGCCCGTGCACATGCCGCTCCCCGCCACCACAATGGCCGGGCCTTCCACTCCGAGGACCCTCTGGTGATCCCGATACGAGCGAACCGCATACAGATGATCAAAGTGCAGGGGATGATCCCCCTTTGCAAGAAGGCCCCTGGCCTCACGGTCCCAGTACTCGGATAGGCCGGAGTAAACCCGTGTGATCTCGAGCCCCAGGGGAGAGTCCAGGAACACCGGGATACGGCCGCCCGTCCACTCCTTCTCCGAGAAAAGCCGGTCCATCTCAAAGAGGAGTTCCTGGGTGCGACCCAGAGAAAAGGCCGGGATATAGACCTTTCCCCGGTCCTCGAGCGCCCTGGTGAGGACCTGCCCGAGCCGGCTTATGCGCCCCTCGCGGTCCTCGTGAAGACGATCCCCGTAGGTGGACTCGATGACCAGAAGGTCACAGGGTCCGGGCACGTCAGGGTCGGGCAAAAGAGGGGTGTCCGGCGGACCCAGGTCCCCGGAAAACACCACCGATGCGATCCCGTTTCCATCCCCCTCTTGTTCCAGCCGTACCCAGCAGGACCCCAGGATGTGCCCGGCGCGGCCCAGCCGGAACCTAAGGCCGTTCCTGAGGTCAAAGTCCGTATCATACTCGAACCCCCAGGACATCTCATGAATATGCGACATAATTGCGCCGCATTCGTCACCGCTTAAGTCAGTGAACCCCAAGGCGTCTTCCAGCATGGGGCCGAGAATGGCCTTTGTGGCATGGGTGGTGAGGATCTCGCCTTTGAATCCCGCCAGCACCAGGTCGGGCACCCGGCCCACATGATCCACGTGGGCATGGGTGAGAAACAGAAAATCAACATCCTCAGGCCGAAGAGGCCACTCCGCCATGGGCACGGCCCGGTCATCGCCTTGGACAAGGCCGCAGTCCACCAAGATGTTCATGCCCCCGGCCCGCACCAAGTGACAGGATCCCGTCACGCAGTTCTCACCCCCGAGGTGGTCTATATGCATGCCTTCCTGACCTTGCCCATAAATTTGTCTTTCGCTGATTCGTTAACTGCTGTAACGGCGATCCAATGTTATATTTCATAGCCCTGCCTTAACAAACAGGTTCACACAATATCAGCATCACCATAAACAATAGTCCAATTATCTGGAATAATTAGCTTTTGTGTCAGATCATCATCAAAAGCTTGGGCCGTAAATACAAAGGATGATGGTAAGCTTCTGAAACCACACGCTTTGAAGACATAATCAAAAAACCCATTGTCCCAGCCGTGGAATTCGATTTTTTGTGCAGAAGACTTTAGGTAGTATTTGACGATATGACGCAAAAAATAAACTGACTGCCGGGGATGCTTTGATCTGTGCAAAAACTCGCAAATTGCCACAGAATCCTCCGAATTCCTTGTAACGGCAAGACCTTCAATCCGGTCGTTAACATATAGCGTATGAAAAGAATAAGTAAAATTAGGGTGATTAATATACCGCCATTGCATGTAATTGAAATCTTTCCAAATTGAAAGTACCTCATAGTAATGGTGTTCATTTAGTAATGATTTTGAGTCATCCGCTAAATTGGAACTTGTTTTAACATTACACATATCGGGCATTATTTTACGTTCAATTACGATATAACAATGGTTAACCAAATACAATAATATTTTAAAAAGCCTATCAATCAACTTTCCAAAATATTTTTTAATGCCAGTACGGAAGTAATAACATTTAAGGTTAGCAATCCTGTTCCTCTTAAGGAGTCTCATGTAGCCGGGATATGAGTTTCTATTTGGGAAGCTAAATGCTATTGAAAGACCATCTTTTTGCGCGAATTCATAGGCTTTTTTAGCGAGGTCAGTAAAGACACGCCTACCTCTAAATTCTGGATTTACCATGGTATCACATGATTGGCCTGCAATAAGTTCACTACCCATAAAATTAATATGGTTTCTTCTTAAAGCGAATTGCCCAACAATTATATCATTAGATTTTGCAACAAATATCCACCCTTTACCATGTACATGTTGATTGAATTGCCAATTCCATCGTTCTTTGGACCTATCAATTCCAAAAACCTCCTTAAACAAACGAAGTATACCTTCTTTGTCACCGGGCTCACCTTTTGCTATTTCAATTCCCATTTTTACCACTTTTCACGTAAATATCGGCGGCTTTACTTAAAGGTAAAAACTCGAAAGAGTTATTAACGGCAAACTCTAGAAAGGATGATATTTTCCTCATAAACCCATCTAATTCTTTTTCGTTTTGGACAAACGGACTCTTCCCAGGCAAAAGTGACGTTGAATGAAATGACATGTTAAATGCTTTATGGCCATTAGCCATCATAGCCTTCGCTAGCTTAATCATGTCTCGGCTACTTGAAAGCTCCTGAGAAAGCCATCTCAGGTTAATCAATTTTAAACGATCTAAAATACCCAAAACCCGCAATTTTGATAGTTTGCTATTTGCTAGCCACCTCCGCATATTAAATGCTCTGCCCATGTTTTTCTGCAAAAAGGCAACGGATGCAGGAACCTCCAAAAGATCGCCTTCTTTGTCCTCCATGAAAATATTATGCGGATTGAACCTGTAAGGTGCAAGTGAAGCTTCTGAAAAATCAGGGCCGTGATATTCAGTCCAGTCACAAAAAGGAGAAATTGATGTGTCGACCTCATATCCAAGTTCAGATATGCTGCGTGCGACAGATGGCCCGACCCCCCACCTCCCGGCCCGGAAGCAAACCGGCCGGACACCAATGGAGTTTTCAATTTCAGCATGAAGTGTTTTAATTTTCTCAGTTACTAGATCAGCAGGCAGGTTGCATAACATGGAGTTTGCCTCTGATCGTGTTTCGTTAAGTGGGGGGGTATTCCATGGATGAAGATGTGTTCCGATTTCACAATTCCCAAGATCATGTACCTCTTTTATTAGTGATTGGCCTTTCTTGTTGGCAATGACTGGATATGTTACAAGGTATGTTGGATATGAATTAAATTCAGTAAATAGATTATGCAGCTTTAATAATTCAAAAACATTGTCTATTAAATGTGTTTCAGAATCATAAATACCCCATGAATCTTCTTCAACATCAATTGTTATAAATAGTTTATTATTGTTTATCAAGTAGTACTCTCCAAACGAAAGATAAAAGGATGGAAACTCGTCAGATTCGAAAATAGCGATGTAGAAACGGAAGTGTTTTGAGAGTCATTTTAAGAGGCCAGGTATCCCGCCGTAAGCGGCACCCAGCCCATCTAGCGGCGGGCGATTAGCTTGTCCTATGATGCGGGTTGTGCGCGGCGCGGGCAGCTCTCGGGCCAAGCTCTTTGACAATATGTGGCGACTCTGTGAGGAGACACGGGATTTGAACATCCGGTGCGGAAGCCTCGGAACTGCATTACGTTGCTATGGATGAAGGATCAGGCTGTGCTCGTCCTTGGGAAGAGGCTTCCACTGATCAGGAAGGAGCTCCCTCAGGCGATTGACCGGATGACTCATAATCCGCCTGAGCAGATCGTCGAAATACTCCCAGGGATTTATGCCGCAGCTCTCATATCATTAATGCCGCCGCTGTTACATCAGGATCAACCCCGGATACTTTCTCAGGAATCTCATTCAGCAGCAAGGATTCGGGTCCCCACCGGAATCCCCGGCAGGGCGGATGAAAGAGCAGCCTCAAGGCTTGCTTGGGCCTCGGGCTCGCCATGCACCAGCTTGACCCGCTTGGGCCCCACCATGCCGGCCCAGCGGACGAGATTATCCCGGTCCGCGTGCGCCGAGTACCCGCCCAGGATGTGGACCTGCGCCCGGATGTCAAACCGCTGCCCGTCCAGGATCACATACCCGCCGGGCCGCCGGCTGTAGCGAACGATATCCCTCCCCGGTGTCCCCCGGGCCTGGTATCCCACAAACAGGATGTCGTTCCTCTCATCCCCCAGGCCTTCCTTCAGGTGGTTCACGATGCGGCCGCCTGTGCACATGCCGCTTCCTGCCACCACAATGGCCGGGCCTTCCATCCCGAGGACCCTCTGGTGATCCCGGTACGATCGAACCGCATACAGGTGATCAAAGTGCAGGGGGTGATCCCCCTTTGCCAGAAGCCCCCGGGCCTCACGGTCCCAGTATTCGGATAGGCCGGAATAGACCCGTGTGATCTCGAGCCCCAAGGGAGAGTCCAGGAACACGGGGATACGCCCGCCCGTCCACTCCTTATTCGAGAAAAGCCGGTCCATCTCAAAGAGGAGTTCCTGGGTGCGACCCAGAGAAAAGGCCGGGATATAGACCTTTCCCCGGTCCTCGAGCGCCCTGGTGAGGACCTGCCCGAGCCGGCTTATGCGCCCCTCGCGGTCCTCGTGAAGACGATCCCCGTAGGTGGACTCGATGACCAGAAGGTCACAGGGTCCGGGCACGTCAGGGTCGGGCAAAAGAGGGGTGTCCGGCGGACCCAGGTCCCCGGAAAACACCACCGATGCGATCCCGTTTCCATCCCCCTCTTGTTCCAGCCGTACCCAGCAGGACCCCAGGATGTGCCCGGCGCGGCCCAGCCGGAACCTAAGGCCGTTCCTGAGGTCAAAGTCCGTATCATACTCGAACCCCCAGGACATCTCATGAATATGCGACATAATTGCGCCGCATTCGTCACCGCTTAAGTCAGTGAACCCCAAGGCGTCTTCCAGCATAGGGCCGAGGATAGCCTTGGTGACATGGGTGGTGAGGATTTCACCTTTGAATCCCGCCCGCACCAGGTCGGGCACCCGGCCCACATGATCCACATGGGCATGGGTGAGAAAGACATAGTCGATATCCCCGGGCCGGAGCGGCCACTCCCCCATGGGCACGGCCTGGTCATCGCCCTGGACAAGGCCGCAGTCCACCAGGATGTTAACCCCACCGGCCCGGACCAAGTGACAGGATCCCGTTACGCAATTCTCACCCCCGAGGTGGTCTATATGCATTATGTATTTCTTCTTATCACTCATCTCTTTGGTCTTATCTTGGAGCATGGAGAGAATATGCCCTCTCAATGTTTCCTGCCATGGTTATGTTTATTTGCCGCTTTCCCGGGCTGATAACCGAGGTCATCCGGGGGACGGGTGGCTATCAAGGGCTAAAGAGCCTCCGGTTCGCCGCCGAAAGGACAAATGCCTCGGCAAAAGAGAACTCCTCCATCCTCACAAAGCCGAAGGTCCGCGGTCTCCACAGGACCGCAGTCCTGGCCCAGATGGCCGTTATCGTCGCCCTGATCAGGAGGGTCGCCAGTTTCATCGTCAAGGTAACCATAAGCCTCAGAAAGAATTGGGCCAAGGATGGATCTAGCACCAGACCATACCTTCCAGCCCAGTAGGCCCTCCTTTCCTGTTGAATCTTATCCAACGGGAGAAGGGAAGAGGGGTATCCCTCTCCTTCGTCGTCCCTATTTACCACCCGCCTCACACAGTGGGCTGCGGGGGTATTTGCAACTCCTACCAATAAAGCCTCCAGTGCTGGGCTATCGGCCCTGGTTGAGGGTTCGGACAACTTCCACTTCTTCCTCTCCCGTCTCGCGCGGCCTGTGCTCCCCGTGCCCTGCGACGGCCCCGAAGCTTGGTCTATTAAATCTATGCGCTATCTAATTGATTATGGTTGATGACATGAATAGCTTGCAACAAAGAGTACCCATTCAGTAAATCGGCCGAGCCTTTATTTGTTGAGAAGTGGAATAGATAGTGATGTTTTGTTTCATCAATAAATATAAATGGTCGTAGAATTGTCTAGAGCCCGCAATCCAAGAAACAGCTTGTCCAACTTTACCAACAGTGAGCAATCCGGCGCGATTAAATTCCTTCCAGAAGTATTCGCGCAGGTCGTCGCGTTCTTTGTGGTCAACACGCCGACCAACAACATACTGCGGATCGTACGGATTAACAGGAACATCTATAAGATTACCACTCCAATCCCGGCACTTGATATTGTAGATCTCGGGCAGCTTAATGGGAATAGGGAACTCATCTCCAACGTTATCCTCCAAGTAGTGATAGATCGCCACTGGCGCAAGCGAGACGCCAAGGCCGAGCGCCTTTCCTCCCACCTCTACCCATCGCTGCCAAGGTGAGCCTGCACCGAATGTCGAAGGAGCTCGATGGTGTGCCTCGGTCAGATATTTGGCATATTTGCCCAAAGCAGAAACTGAATGGGTGGGGTGTACGCTCCTTTTGACTCCTGGAAACCGCAGGAATGCCGAGGGTATTGCGCCTAAGCCGGTACCATGCACGCGTGGATCAAAAACATAGCCTTTCTTCTGGCAGGTGGTGTGAATGGTGCCGCCTGGCATGTAGTATGTGGGGAGCATCAAGGTCCCTTCCGGACCCACTGCATCCAATAGAGCCCCGATCACGGCACCGGGACCGCCCTCCACATACCCAAGACTTTTCAAAGAAGAGTGGACTAACAGAATGTCGGCAGCCTCAACCCCCAGCCTGTGAAGGTCTTCTGCCATCTGTGCGCGTGTCGTGTGAGGTTGCTGGTGCTTAAGTGTAGCCCCTCGACGCCGCTTCTGCAGATGGCGGATTGTGGCTTTCACCAGGCCCTTCGAGTACTCAAGCATCCCATTCTCCCAAGATGTCCATTTCGAGCAAGTGGGAGTCAATGAAAAATTTTGCAACCCAGCTTAAGTACTCCCACTGGCCGTAGCGGCCATCCACTGGAAAGGAGCCCTTGATGCCACCGCACTGCGTGGCAGGGCCGTCCAGCCGAACGGTCCTCCGCACGTAAGCGTTAAGTTTTTGCCCGGCTTCGAAGTAGCGTTTCTCGCCCGTTTCACGGTATAGCAGGAAAAGGCAATGAGCGATCTGAACCGAGCCGGTCAAGCACACATATGGGGCAGCGGTCTTCCAGTGGGCATCGAGGCGTCCAGCCAGGCGGCCCTCGCTGTCAATAACCGATATCAGTCCTTGGGCTGTTTTTTCAGCAGCAGAAAGTAGGCCTGGGCGGTAAGAAAGCCGGTACCCTTCCAGCACGCCGCGCAAAACGTAGCCGATGGTATGCGTCAGCGGCGCATCGGGGTTGGACAGGCAGTTGCTGGCGAACCATCCATTGGCGGTCTGTTTGGTGAGCGCCCAGTCCACTTGGCGCAGCCCGGCTTCGGCATAGCCGTGCCCGGACGCCACCCGTTCAGCCTCAAACAAGCCCAAGGCAACATGGGTTTCATAGGCTTTTTCGCCGGGTAACGCAAACGGGGTGGGGTGTTTGCGCCAGCAGCCGTCGGCATCGAGGCTGTCGCGCAGCCACACCGCCGCCCTGTGCATGGAATCCATGTAGCGAGGATCTGCGTATTGCCTGGCACCAGCGCTTAGACCCAGCAGGATCTGCCCTGTGTTGAAGGTGACCGGCACCTTCGGCATGGAATCGATCTTCCCGCCCTGGAATCCGCCCTCGGGAAACTGGATGTCCACGCACCAGTCCAGCATGCGCCGAGCGCGCTGGTGTAAGCCCTGGTTACCGCTGCGGCGGGCCATATCGATGAAGGTGGGAATGATGTAGCCCGTAGTTTCGGGATACGAAGTTGCCCAGCCTTTAAGTAGGCTGTAATCGCGTGCCACTCCGCCGTCGTTTGACGCCGAGCAGTCTTGCGCGGTGCAAAGCCATTGTAAAGCAGCATCGATACACAGCTGGTGGCCAGGCCTCTCATGGAGCAGGCCTTTCTGGTCGAGTTGCTGTTCCGCTAAGGCGGCCACGTTCAGGGGTGGTGTCCGGGTGCCAAGAAGAGCCCATTTCAGTCGCCTGATTATACGCTTCACGGAGGTTTGAGATACTATGAGAAAGCCAGTTTAAGAGGCTGGGCTGCCCGCGCGCCGCGCGTCTCCCCCTGCCTGCGGAAAGTCGATCAACCCACCACTCGGCCAAGTTTCTCCTTCCCTTGAACTCATTACCTACCCTAGATTGACCACACTCGGTTTAAGATTTCTTGAATAGGCCTTCATTTTATTATTGACATTCTAGGGAGATATAGCTTTTGTGTATCAGATAAAGGAAAGGAAAATTGGGAATCCAAAGACAATTATTACCATCTCGTATGATCACAAATAATGGCTTGAAAGTTACAGTAAAATAACTGGCATGCCGATGGCCGAGGTACTGAGAACAGCCATAAAACAGCTGAGACAGTAGGAGTCCGCACCCGCTTACCACCCTACTTTCGGAGCAGACCAATGGCATCTGAAAAGGGCGAAGCATTGGCCTGCCAAGAGAGGCTCCTTTCTGAGTGGCAATGATAAGACCCGTAGAAAAGCCTTTGGATTCGGTCATTCTCATCGATCATTTCAATGACGTTCCGGAGGCCACCGTTTTCATTTCTACTCTCGACCTTTGAGAACAGCTGTTTCCGTTATCACACGCGCAGAAATCTCGGTGGGGTTTGATAAGGGGGAGCAGGAAACGGCAACTGCCCTTTTGAATCAATATGACCTCCTGGAAACCGGGAAAGAGGCGGCGGAAAAACTTCGGCATTGATCCGGGAACATGGATGGCAAGCCCCCGATGCTTTTCAGGCGGCCCTGACGCTCATCGCCGGGGGCAAATCAGGTCCTCTTCTGGCAGGTTCCTATTATTGAGGGAGTCGTAAAAAACCTCATGCCTTGAGATCCGCCTTAGTGTTATCCTATCGGGTAAGGCATATCCAGCGGCGGCTGAGCGGGTTTTTGCGAAGCCGTCATTATTGGATAATGCAAATTAACGATATCTTACATACAGGCCATCATGTGCCGCCGACCCACGCGGGCGCTACGAACAGAGATTAGTAAGCATTCCCCAAAAGGACCTGACCAACTGTTGAGAGAGCGCCTCGCGCAGGTAGATGGTTGTCGGAGACACGAGTAAAAAAGGCTATCCGAGGTTGTGCGGAAGAAAGAATTTCAAAAAAGGCTACATTAATTATGGATAACAACACATATCATTCTAAAAAGTATGATAATATGTTTCAAAACGGTGGCTATGCCGGTGTTTATGATCTTCCTTCAAATCGGTCATGGTATTACCCTTTGTACAAAAAGGTTATGGAGGAAATCCTTAATACAACATGCAAACAGATTCTTGAAGTCGGTTGCGGCACCGGCAGTTTTGCCGAAATAGCCTGTAATAAAGGATATTCATACGCTGGATTCGATTTTTCAGAGGTCGCTGTTAAAAAAGCAAGGTTGCGATGTGGCAATTCGGCTATGTTTTATCAGGGAGACGCGCTGGACAAATCTTCCTACAAAACAGCGCATGACATTATCGTATGTACGGAGGTGCTTGAACATATTGAAAAGGATATTGAAGTCATAGCTCTTTTTAAAAAAGGGGTTCATGTGATCTGCACTGTTCCCAACTATGACTCCCCTGGTCAGCATGTCCGGTATTTCACAACACAGGACCAGGTTTTTAACCGTTACAAACAGGTTATAGCTCTTGAAAGAATTGAAAAACTTAAAAAACCGGTTCTGCCTGACATTTCATGGACGAATTATCTGCGGCATATCAAATGGAACCGGTATAATTTCAGTAAACTAAAAAACATATTTGGCTGGGGTGCATTTGAAACTGTTGGCGGTTGGTTTACTCAAGTTTCACGGAAATGCGTCACGCCGCCATGCGCAGTAGGGCCGCGACGACTGAATTTACGATGGATTTGCGATCATGGGAGCAAATAGTACAAAAATCCTTGCTCATTACTGCCTCAGCGATGTCTCTTCGGACATCTGAGAACGCATAATGATTGCGACCTTTCACAGCATGTCGGCGTTTCGGAGTCTTGTCAAGTTGCATGGCATAAATCCAAGTGACCGAAGTGGCCATCATGCAGAGGTTGAGATGGTTGACCACGGCTTGAGAATTCCTGCACTGGGTCTGAGCGCTTCCGACCTCTTGTTTGAGCTCCTTGAACCCGGCCTCTATCTTCCATCGGGCCCCGTAATACTCCACGATCTGTTCGACCGAAAGGGAAAGATCCGTAGTGAACAGGGCGATCCAGCGGGTTTTTCGGAAGATCCAGACGACCCGCACAGGTCGCTTGAGGGTTTTGAGCATGACAACCCGGTCGAAGGCCATGACTTGGCGGATCCGACCGTAGAGGTTGACCTCGTATGAGCGGGCCTGCTCGCGGTAGTGTGACGCCATGCTGGAGACCTTACCGAGATGCGGCCCGTACTTGGGTGGACGACCACGTCTCTTGGGGCGCGGGGCCACGGGAAGACCGAACAGGTTGATGTTGGATCGAAGCCTGGAGAGGAGATGGACGTTTTCCGCCAA
>CAYVDE010000089.1:1757-12977 GCA_964450535.1 uncultured Desulfobacterales bacterium | reverse complement strand
ACAGGGTGAGCAGGACACCGGTGAGCACAAGAGTCATTCGGCGGCCGCTGCCGGATAAAGCTCGAAACAGGACATAGAGATGTCTTGAAGGCATGGTTTACACTGCTTTCCAAGGCTGATTCAGGTTTTGCTGCCCAGGATATGCCCCATGCGCCGTTCGGGAAGCAAGGGAATCAGTGCGAGGGTCATCAAGGGTACCAAGGCCACGAGGCCAAGGACCGGCCTTACCCCGAAAAGGTCCCCCAGTTTTCCGGTAACGGGCGCGAGCATCCCGCCTGTCCCGAACGCCAATCCCATCATGAGGCTCGACACCATGGACTTCCCCTTCGGCGCCATCTCCTGGGCCATCAGCACCCCCAGTGGCAGGGTCGCCAGGACCAGGAAGCCTGCGAGAAAGGCGCCCGCATGGACCCAGTTTCCGGTTACGTTGAGCATCAGTATAAATACAGGGGTGGACAGGCCGTGGGTGACATAAAAGATCTTCCTGAATCCTATCCGATCCGAAAGGTGGCCGGCCAGTATCCCGCTGAGGGCTCCACCCACCGTAAAAAGTGAAATCATAATCCCGACAGAGACCAGGGAATATCCTTCTCGCGCGAAAAGCACGGGCAAAAACGTGAGAAAAGACTGCCCCGTGAAGGAACGCAGGACCATAATGAACCAGAGCACCAGGATGGGCCGCCAGGCGTCGCCGAAAGCGTCCCGCATGGAACCGAGAAACCCTTGGTCCCTCAAACCTTCCCCTCGCGGAGCCGGAAGCACGCCCAGCAGATATATGAGCACCGCCAGACCGAGTCCCGTAACCCAGGGCATGGCGTCCAGGCCGTAAGCTCCCACATACCAGGTGATGAAAATCGGACCCACACCAAAGGAAAGGGTCCCTCCTGTGTTGAACAAGGACATTGAAAGCCCCGGCTTGTGTCCTGAATAGTCCGGAACCATACCTGCACAGGTCGGATGAAACATGGAGGAGCCTATTGACGCCAGGGCCACCAGCACGAGAAAAAGCCAGAACCAAGGGGCCACGCCCGTGAGCGGAACGAATAATACGACCAGGAAAAGCCCTCCCAAGGCAAAGAGCCTGGTCTGGTAGCGATCCGCAAAGTAACCCACCAGCGGCTGGACAATGAATGCCAGGACGCGGCTGACGCCGGTTACAAGACCTACCTGGACCAGAGTAAGTCCGAACTTGTCCACGAACAGGGGCAGGAGCGGAATGATGAAAGAGCTGAAAAAATCCCCGGTGAAATGGACCAGGGTGATGGCGAAGATAACGCGGGCATTCACGTTCGAAGTGAGCGATGCGGGATGCAATGTCTGTTGTGCGCGTTCGATGAGTAGATCTCCGGTTGATTCGATTTACGGGTAGTTGGGAGCAAATGAATACATGTCCGTTTCTATGAACCCATACGCTTTGTCTCCAATCGTCCTGCGAATGTTTTCTCTTCCGGCATTATTTGTCAAGACACGGCTGTTTTTTTGCCGGCCCCTTTTTAGACCTCACAGGCTTCAAAACGGCCCTGCCGTGCTTACGCCTGGAAAGTATACCGGCCATCATGACCCCGATACCCTGGTAAGGAGCGCCTGAGCTTCTCAGCCCGTGCAGGATATCCAGGAAGGCCTTGGCCGCCGGCGATAGGAGCTGGTCCTTCAGGTGCGCTATGCTCACGTCCAAAGCCAGGTGTCTTCCTTCCAGGCGCACCGAACCGATCCTGCCGGCCCGGAGTTCCGCGGCCACCGACTCCCTGACAAGAAAGGATACCGCCTCCCCCCGGTGAACCAGGTCCTTGATGAACTCGGTATTGCTCGTCTCCATCAGGACGTTGGGTTCGTATCCGCTATCAGTGAACAGTTCGTTGATCACCCGGCGGGTCCCTGAACCTATGTCTTTCATAATAATCGGCTCCAGGACAAGTTCCTCCATCCTGATGAACTTGCGCTGAGTCCAGGGATGCCCGGGCGGTATGATGAGGACCAGCTCTTCCTTGCTGAACGGCGTGAAGGCCACGTCGGGGTTATCATCAGCCCGGGCGATGACGGCTATCTCGTTCCGGAAGTCCAGAAGGCTGCGTATCATATCCCTTGAGCTGCCCTCATCCAGGATGATGCGGATATTGGGGTACTGCTTGTGGTAGCCGGTGATAAGGGCCGGCATGAAATACCGCGCGTATGCCTTTGTGGTTCCCAGCCGGAGTACGCCCCGCTTGAGCTCACGCAATTCCTCGATCGCCACCTCCAGTTCCTGTTCGATCTCGAAAATCTTCCTGGCATACTCGTACAATGCCTTACCCTCGTCCGTCAGAAAGACCCGCCGGCCCTTTTTCTTGAAAAGCACCAGGTTGCAGGTATCCTCGAAGAGCCTTGCCTGGGCCGTAACCCCGGGCTGGGTGATGTGGAGATCCTCCGAGGCCCTTGTGAAGTTCTGGTGCCTGGCCGCGTGATAAAACACCCTGAGCTGGTTGAGGTTTATCACTCTCCCGCCTCCTTTTAAGAAGTGAATGGACACACGTTGAAATGCTTTCCAAAGAAATATTTATAATGACTGCACAATAGATAAGCCCAGCTTATGTATACCATAACAAAATCCAATTTGACACTTTTGCATGGATTCGCCACCTTTGTTTCCGGGAACCAACTCCGCCGCGTCTCTGCCGAGGCGTTTACGCAGTTCCGGAATTTCCAGGGCCCAGGAGCCCTGCCACCGGCCGGTTTCGACCGTCCGGCGGCCTGACACCCCTCCTGTTAAGCTTCTGAATCATGAGGGGGTTCCCTTCTTGTTCCTGTGTTTGAGTGAGCCGTAAGTCCCAAGGCTCACTGTCGCCGCGGCCCGTTGCCACAAAGGCAACCGAAACCCTAACTGAATCAGGCAGGGAGGTGCACCATGGCAGAAGACAAGGCAGGAAGGTTCCCGGATCCACACGAGTTTCAAGTTCCTCCGGAGCTTGAAGGCTGGGAGGAGATGTATCCCTCCCATTTTCTGTTCACAGTGGGTGAGAGATCGGACTGGGAGAAAGCCAATTTCTGGTACCAGGACAAGATCCATGCACCCGACCCCATGCCTCCACTGGATCTCATCTTCCAGGAGGCCTGGCAGATCTCCCTCTCCCAGTACACCACGCGCGTCTTCTGTATCCCGCCGGCTCAGGGCATCGCCCAACGTCTGGTGGGAGGATACCTTTACATCTGTGCGGTTGCTCCGCCCCCCGACGAAATCATCGGCGAAAAGGCGGCCCACTTCGAAAAAAGAGTCTTCTACGTGTTCGAGCATTACGATGAGCTGTGGGACAAGTGGCTGACCAAGTTCAAGGCACTGGGTGAAGAAATGAAGGGGCTTAAAATCCCTTCAGAGATGCCTAAGTACGTGCCGGACGAAGAAGTTTTCCCGGCGCCTACGGGCTGCTATGTCTCTTATGACATCCTCGAGACCTTTGATCGAATGGTCAACCTCATGATCAAGGGCTGGCAGTACCACTTCGAGTATCTCAACCTGAGCTACCTCGCCTATCTCATGTTCGGTGACGTATGCCGCAATCTGTTCCCGGGCATCAGCGAGAGCGCCATCGGTAAAATGGTCGCCGGGGCTTATGTCTCCATGTTCAAGCCCGAAGAGGAACTGTGCCGCTTGGCCCGGATAGCCGACTCACTGCCCGTGGTCAAAGAAGTTCTCAGGTCTGAGAAGAAAGCGGCTGAAAAAATCGAGGAACTCGAAGGGACCGAAGACGGCAAGAAATGGCTCTCCGAACTCGAGAAGTCCAAGGACCCGTGGTTCTCAGTCTCCTGCGGCAGCGGTTGGTTCCACTACGAGGGGAGCTGGTCCAACACCCTCGACATCCCCTTCAGCTATATTCAGGGCTATCTCGAAATGCTTGATAAGGGCGACACCATTGAGCGAGCCATCGGGGAAATCGACAAGGAGCGGGACAAAATCGTGGGGGAGTACAAGGACCTGATCTCCTCGGATGAAGACCGTAAGTCATTTGAAGACGCATACAACACTATCCGCACCATTTACCGGTACGCAGAGGATCACCTGTTCTGGGTTGAGCACTGGTTCCACACCATCTGGTTCGAAAAGGTGCGCAACTTCGGTCAACTCCTGATGAACAACGGGTTCATCGAAGAAGTGGACGACATCTTCATGTTCACCCGCTACGAAATCCCCGAGCTGCTGACCGAGCTTTCAACAGCCTGGGCCCTGGGCGTTGGTATCCCCGTACGCGGTCAGTATTACAAAGCCAAGGTTGCCAAAAGGAGAAAGATCCTCGAAGCGGCTCAGAAATGGAGCCCGCCTCCGGCCCTGGGAGTCCCTCCCGAGGAAGTGGCGGAGCCTTTCACCATAATGCTCTGGGGAGTGACCACGGACAAGGTCAAGGAGTGGCTCAAGGGATTCTCGGCTGAAGACGCCAAGAACCTGTCCGAAATCAAGGGATTCGCTGCCTCGGCCGGGGTGAACGAGGGTCCTGCAAGGGTCCTGAAACTCCTCAAGGACATCACCGATCTCCAGGACGGCGAGATTCTTGTCTGCCCCAACACCAACCCGTCATGGGCTCCCGTATTCGCCAAGATAAGGGGCGCGGTGACCGACATAGGCGGGCTGACCAGCCACGCTGCAATAGTTTGCCGGGAGTACGGCGTGCCCGCGGTAACCGGAACCGGGATCGCCACAGCCGGCATCAAGACCGGCGACATCATCCGGGTGGACGGTGACACCGGTGTGGTGACCGTTCTGGAGCGTGTCTGATAACTCGATTCAAGTCCTTTCCGCCCGGGGGATAAGCATCCCCCGGGCCGCAGCATACAAATACCTCCAAAATACGGAGATGGCGCATGGGTTACACCAAGAGGCTCGAAGAACTCGACAGGACTTCCCTGGCCCTGGTGGGGGGTAAGAACGCCAGCCTGGGCGAAATGATCAAGGCGGGCATTCGGGTGCCGCCGGGTTTCGCGGTCACCACGACCTGCTATGAGGACTTCATTACACGCACCGGCATATTGGACCGTATGTACGAGCTGCTTTCAGGGCTAAAGCTTGAAGCCGTGAATGCCGTCCACGAGGCCAGCGAGAAGGTCCAGGAACTCATTCGCAGCGCCCCGATGCCGGACGACATGCGCTCGGCGATTACCGATTCCTACGCTCGGCTCTGCGGGGAGTGTTCAGACGAGGACCTTCCCGTGGCAGTTCGTTCCAGCGCCACTGCCGAGGACCTGCCAACTGCCAGCTTTGCGGGCCAGCAGGACACACACCTGTGGGTGGTGGGCACCGACAGGGTAGTAAAGCGGGTACAGGACTGCTGGGCGAGCCTGTTCACCCCAAGGGCCGTCAGCTATCGGATTCGAAACGAATTCCCACACGAAAAGGTCTTCATAAGCGTTGGTGTCCAGAAAATGGTAAACGCCAAGTGCGCCGGGGTCATGTTTTCCCTGAACCCTACTGACGGTGACCCGTCCAAGGTCTTAATAGAGGGGGCCTGGGGGCTTGGCGAGACCGTGGTGGGAGGAACGGTTAACCCGGACCGATTCACGGTGGACAAAGTGCTGATGGAGGCCACGGAGAAAAACATTTCCACCAAACATGTAGCGTGCGTGTTCGATCCCGAAAACGGGGAGGTCATGGAGGCTGAGCTGGATCCTGAAAAGGGGTGCCTGTGCTGCCTGGGGGACCACGAGATCAAGGAACTTGCCAAACTGGCCAAGGAAATCGAGAAACACTACGGGCTGCCCATGGACATTGAGTGGGCCATAGACGAAGTGGAGCATTTTCCTGAGAACATTTTCATAGTCCAGGCCCGTCCCGAGACCGTGTGGAGCCAGAAAAAAGGCCGGTCGCGGCTAGGGAAAAAGAGCGGCCGGGAGCTGCTGATGGCTCAGGCTATGAAGCGCATCAAACTGAGCTGACAAGCCGTGAAGAATAAGGCGGGGCCAGGGTACGGCAAGAGGTCCTGACGGCTCTCAAATATGCAGATCGCACGAAATCCCATAAGAGGTTTAACCATTTGCATGAAAAGGAGGCTGAAGAGACATGAAAAGTATGCGCGATTTTATCGAAATGGCCGAGAGAGAAGGTGAACTCAAAAGGATCACCGCGGAGGTGGACTGGAACCTCGAGCTTTCCCACATTGCCAAGCTCAACGAGGAGGCCCACGGACCGGCTCTGCTCTTTGAGAACGTCAAAGACTATGACACGCCGGTGATCACCAGCACCTGCACCACTGCCCAGAAACTGGCCATAATTCTAGGCATGCCCAAGGAAACACCTCTTCCTCAGATCCTGCGAGGATGGGTGGATATGGGAAACAAACTGGTTCCCCCGGTATGGGTGGAAAACAAGGACGCCCCCTGCAAACAGAACATCATCATGGGAGACGACATAGACCTGTACAAGTTTCCCGTACCCCATTTCTTTCCCATGGACGGCGGGCGCTACATCGGCACGGCCCACTTCATCCTCACCAAGGACCCTGAAACCGGCTGGGTGAACCTGGGCACTTATAGATCACAGCTTCTCGGGAAGAACAAAATCGGCACCCAATTCATCAAGGGGAAACACGCCGACCAGATGCTCAAGAAATACCAGGCCATGGGCAAGCCCATGCCCTGCGCCTCCATCATCGGCTGCGACCCGCTGCTCTTCATTTTGGGGGCGGCCAGGGTCTCAGCAGGCATCTCTGAGTATGACGTTTACGGCTCGATTCGCGGGGAAGCCTGCCAGGTGGTCAAGGGAGAGACCGTGGACCTTCCCATCCCCGCGCACGCCGAGATAGTGCTGGAAGGGGAATGCGACGCAGAGAAATTCATGGACGAGGGTCCGTTCGGAGAATACACCGGCTATTACTCCGGTGTGGGCACCGACCCCAGAAACTACATGGACATCAAGTGCGTCACCCACCGTGACAATCCAATCATGTACTCCACCACAGTGGGCAGGGCGGTCACGGACACCCACATGGTCATGGCCCTCTCCTATGGCGCCACCCTCTGGCAGCAGCTCACTGACGAGATGCACATTCCAGGCATCAAATCGGTGTACTGCCCTCCTGAAGGCTCGGGACGATTTCTAGCCATCATCTCCATGAAGACCATGTACCCCGGCCATGCCGACCAGGTGCTGACCGCTGCGGTCTCCACGGAAATGGGCGCTTACGGTCTCAAGACGGTTATTGTAGTGGACGAGGATATCGATTCCTGGGATATTCCCAGGGTCATGTATGCACTGAGCTTCCGGTTCCAGCCGAACCGTTCCCAGGTGATAAAAAGAGGCCGGTCAACCCCCCTGGATCCTTCCCTGCCCATTGAGGCCAGGGAGATCACAGGCAGGCTGCTGCTGGATGCCACCATTCCGTACGAGTGGAAACAGAAACCCATTCAGATCGAGCTGGACCCTGAAGTGAAAAAGAGAGTCGAGTCCCGATGGAAAGAGCTGGGGCTTTAGCCCTTGACCTGGAAAAAGGACCGGACCAGGGCCGGCGATAAAAAAGAAGGGAGAAACGACCATGCCGGGCAAGAGCCCCCTGGAAGGAAAAAGAATCCTTGCGGTGGATGACGAGGCCGACATCCTGAATACACTGGAAGAACTCCTGCCCATGTGTGATCTTGTGGAGGCCGCCACCTTCGAGGAGGCCAGGGACCATCTGGCCAACGAGAAATTCGATCTCGCCGTCCTGGACATCATGGGCGTGAAAGGATACCGCCTCCTGGAAATCGCAGTTGCAAGGGATATCCCGGCCGTGATGTTGACGGCCCATGCGTTTGCTCCGGAGCATCTGGTGCGCTCCATCAAGAAAGGAGCGGTCTCCTACCTGCCAAAGGAGGAGTTGCCCAACATCGAGGTGTTCCTCGAAGACGTCTTCGAGGCCAGGTCCAAGGGCGTGAACCCTTGGGCTGCATGGCGCGAGAGACTTCCAACGTCCTACTTCGAGAGGAGATGGGGCGCCGCCTGGCAGGATGCCAACAAGGAATTCTGGGATAACTTCAAGGCCGGCTTGAGGGAACGCGCTTCCAAGGACAAAAAGGAAGACGAATGAGCGCAGGGGAAGCCGGCGCTCAACCCGGCAAATCAATACATGAAACAATGGAGGCAGCGAAGTGAAGCCGATTCGATACAAACAGGCCATGGTGGACGAATTCGTTCGTGACGGGTATTGGACGAACGAGCTCTTTTATGATTTCTATGACCGCAACGCCCGCGAGATGGGAGACAGGGAAGCCCTGGTGGACTCCAAGTACCGTGTGACCTGGGCCGAGGCCAAACGGCTGGTGGACGCCATAGCCGCATCATGGGTGGAAATGGGCATACCAAAGTCCGCCCGGATCATCATCCAGTCACCCAACAGCGTATTCGGATTTCTGGCCAGAATCGCCGGCGAAAGGGCCGGACTCATCACCCTTACCGTATACCCCTATCTCCGCCGGCTCGAGCTGGAATACATGGTCGAGAAGACAGAGGCGAGAGCGGTAGTCATTCCGAACGTGTATCGCAATTTCGATTACCTTGAGATGTACAAGGACCTGCAGAAGCAGTTTCCTCACCTCGAGCACTTTTTTCTTTTTGACGACGAAGTGCCTGAGACAGGCCCGAAAGGGACCTATTCCCTGATCAAGACCGCCTATGAAAGGGCCGGCAAGCCCGTGGATGAGACCATGTTCGACGAGCGCAGGCTGGACCCCTTCTGGGACGTGGCGATACTCACAACCACGAGCGGCACCACCGGGATCCCCAAGCTCGTGGAGTGGCCGACGGCGCCCCGCGTCTGCACGTCCAAAGGGCGGGTGGACATCTGGGGGCTCAACAAGGACGACATCACCATGGCCATAGCGCCCCACGCAGGGGGAGCGGCCGGCACCCTTACCTACTTCGCAGCCCCTATTGCAGGCGCCAAGACCGTCATGCTGGAGGAGTTCACACCCGAAGGAGCGCTGGAGCTCATTCAGAACGAGCGCGCAACCGCTATAGGCGTGGTGCCAACTCACCTCATCCGCATGCTCGAAGCCGATCCATCCAAATACGATTTGAGTTCCCTTCGCTTCATTCGATCGGCCGGGGGCTATCTCTCCCCTCAAGTGGGCGAAGAGGCCGAGGAGGCCTTTCAGGCGTCCATCACGAGCGACCTGGGGACCCAGGACAAGGGCTCGGTCTCAGGGTGCCGTGTGGAAGATCCGCCCGAGCTTCGCCGGCGGACCGTAGGCCGGATGCTGCCGGGGAACAAGGTCAGGCTGGTCGACGAGCAGGACAACGAGGTGCCCGAAGGGGAACCCGGAATCCTTTACTTCCGGGGTCCGCACGCCCCGGCCGGCTACTACCGCGACGAGGAGCTGACAGCCACCGTGTTCGATGATGACGGATGGACCACCACCGAAGACATCGTCAAGTTCGACCAGGGCTGCCTCTGGATCCTGGGCCGTGCCAAGGACATGGTCATCCGGGGTGGACAAAATATCTACCCCGCCGAGATAGAGGGCCTGCTCAACGAGCACCCCAAGGTGTCGTCCGTGGCCATCGTGGGCTACCCGGATAGGGAAATGGGGGAGAGGTGCTGCGCCTATGTAATCCCCAAGCAGGGCGAGACATTCACGTTCGAGGAAATGAAGGATTTTCTCGTGAGCAAGCAGCTGGCCAAGTTCAAGATCCCCGAGCGCCTCGAGATCGTGGATGAATTCCCTGCAGTGGGAGACTCGGGCAAGGTAAACAAGGAGACCCTCAAGAAGATGATCGCCGAGAAGGTGAAGGAGTAGCTCTCCATGCCTAAAACCATTTTGGTGATCTCCACCATGGATACCAAGGGTCTTGAGACCCTTTACCTGCGGGACAAGCTGAAAGCCCTGGGTGTGAATACCGTTCTCATGGACCTGTCCATGCGGGGTGACGGCACATCCCCCGCGGACATACCTCCCGCCGAGGTGGCAAAAGCCGGAGGAAGCTCCCTTGAGGAGATTCATGCATCCCGAGAACGATCCAAGATCACGGACATCACCATTGAAGGCGCATCAAGGATAGCAAAGCGCCTTAACAAGGAGGGAAAGGCCGACGGGTTAATCGGGCTGGGAGGTTCCACCGGCTCCCTCATGGCCACCGAGATCATGCGGGCGCTGCCTTTCGGCGTGCCCAAGCTCATGGTATCCTCCACTGCCGCCCTGCCC
Source organism: uncultured Desulfobacterales bacterium (assembly GCA_964450535.1). GTDB lineage: Bacteria > Desulfobacterota > DSM-4660 > Desulfatiglandales > HGW-15 > JAIPEI01. The sequence goes on along the minus strand of CAYVDE010000089.1, from coordinate 2,843 downwards.
GGTCTTTCCACCCGCTACATCGGTACGGGCGATATCGCGCTCTTCCACTCGGTGGTTGAAATTTCAGGCGTGACCGATCTCCTTCGGAATGTACTGGACCGTGCCGCCCGGGCTGTTGCAGGAATGGTGGAGGACGATGTAGCCTCCCCCCGTGCAACGACCGGCCGGGCCGTTGCACTGACCATGCTGGGGCCGTGCGAGCAATGCGCAAGCGCGGTGCGAAAGGCCCTGGAGGCCGAAGGATTCCAGGTGATCGGGTTCTCGGCCGCCGGGATCGGAGACCGCGCCATGGAGGCCATGATCCGCGAAGGCCTGTTCCAGGCGGTGGTGGACCTGGCCCCGGGCGGCGTGGGAGAGCATCTCTTCGGTTTCATGCGGGATGCGGGACCGGATCGGATGGAGGCCGCCGGCGACCTGGGCATTCCCCAAGTCGTATCTACATGCAGCGTGAATCACATGACACCGTCGAAGCGCAAATACAAGCCCGATTACGCCCAGCGGCGGAAGTACGATCTGGACAAGCACAGGACCTGGATAAGGCATACGCCGGAGGAACTCAGGGAGTTGGCCCTGGAGTTCGCCCGGAAGCTCAACGATGCCAGGGGTCAGGTTCGAATGGTCATCCCCCTCAAGGGATGGTCTTCCGTGGATGCCCCGGGCAACCCGACCCACGATCCCGAAGAAGACCGGGAATTCGTCCGGGAGCTCAAAATCCTGCTCAACCCTGCGATTCTTATCGAGGAGGTGGAGGCGAACATGGAGGAACCTGTGTTCGCCGAAGCCGTTGTAAGGGCAGCTTTGGAGACACTCAGGCAGTAGGGGACGTTCCCTGAGAGCGACAAAGGGTATATTTATGAAAAAACGGCTTGTGGTCGGGATTGCAGGAGCCAGCGGCGTTATCTACGGAGTGAGGCTGCTCGAACACCTGAAGGGATCGGATGTGGAAACCCACCTCATCCTCTCGGAGGCCGGGCGAAATAACATTGAAATCGAGACACGTTACAGGGCCGACGACGTTGCGGCCATGGCCGCGAAAGTCTATGACAACAAAAATGTAGGCGCCGCTTTGGCGAGTGGATCGTTTCT
>CAYVDE010000089.1:0-1657 GCA_964450535.1 uncultured Desulfobacterales bacterium | reverse complement strand
TCCTTCTATCACGGCCCCAAAACCATCGAGGACATACTGGACCAGACCATCGGGAAGGTGTTCGACTACCTGGGGATAGAACACAACCTGTTCAGAAGATGGGGGGACCTTTCCCCTTGATCCTTGAACCTTAAGCCTTTAGCCTGGTTTTGCCTTACAGGGAGGAGACAACATGCTGTTACCTCGCTTCGAGTACCACGACCCCCGGGATCTGGACGAGGCCTGCCGCCTCATGGGAGACCTGGGGAAGGAGGCCCGCCCGCTTGCCGGAGGCACGGACCTTCTCGTAAACATGAAGAAGAGGGTCCTTTCGCCCAAGCACCTGGTATCGCTAGGTGGGATCGAGGAGCTTCACATGATGGGTGGATCAAACGGCGGTTATCGAATAGGCGCCTGCATGACTTCATCCGAAGTGGCTCAATCCTCAGCTATTCGTGAGCACTTTCCCGCCCTTTGCGAAGGGGCCTTCAGGCTTGGCTCCCCATTGATTCGAAATTTGGCCACTGTTGCCGGGAACCTTGTCTCGGCCCGTCCGGCGGCCGACCTCCCTCCTCCACTCATGGCATACGGGGCCTCGGTAACCCTGCGCAGCCCATCGGGCGAGCGATCCATTCCCCTGGACGAGTTCTTCAAGGGACCCGGAGCCACTATGGCCGAACCCACGGAGATTATGGAGTCAGTGCATCTGGCTCTACCGCCCGCGCAATCAGGGGCCGCCTACCTGAAACTGGGAATCAGGCAGACCCTGGAGATATCCATAGTCAACGTTGCCGCTTTCCTGGCCCTGGACGGCGACAGGATTCAATCCGCCCGTGTGGTCCTGGGATCGGTGGCCCCCATGCCCATCCGTGCACCTTCAGCGGAAAAGGCCCTTGCCGGCCGAAAGCCTTCCGCAGAACTGTTCGCCGAGGCGGCACAGGAGGCCGCCCGGGATGCCAGGCCCATAGATGACTTCCGAGCATCGGCGGATTACCGGCGCGACATGGTGGCCGTCCTCGCACGCAGGGTACTGGAGACCGCCCTTGAGCGGGCTCGCGCATAGAGTTGCGCTTACCCGGGAACCGCTTTCAGGCGATCCGGTGTTTCAGACCCAAGATGGACGCCCTTTAATGAAACCTCAAGCTTCTCCCGAATCCAAGGGCGAGAAACTCACGGTTTTTATTCTCGATCTCTTCGTGATCTTTTTGTCCTTCGTGGTGAAGCAATGTTTCTTTTCGAACAACCCGGCGTTTCCGCCGCCTGCAGCAAGGCCCGTTTTCAAAGGAAACCGATTATTACCAACGGGGGAATAAAATGAAGCGACTCATAAGTTTGAGCATCAACGATAAGGAAGTGGAAATCGCGGTACCTCCCAACCGGACCCTGGCGGACATGCTCCGCATGGACCTCGGTCTCACAGGCACCAAAAAAGGCTGTGAGGTGGGTGACTGCGGGTCCTGCACGGTACTTCTGGACGGCCGTCCGGTGAACTCATGTCTTGTTCTCGCGGTCCAGGCGAACGGCAGAGCCGTGACCACCATTGAGGGAGTCGAGACGGACAATGGCCTTCACCCTATTCAGGCCGCTTTTGTGGAACACGGCGCCGTCCAGTGCGGGTTCTGCACTTCAGGCATGATCCTCTGCGGCAAGAACCTTCTCGAACAAAACCCGTCCCCTG
>CAYVDE010000088.1:0-13052 GCA_964450535.1 uncultured Desulfobacterales bacterium | reverse complement strand
GTAAGGAGATTGATCGTGCTGTTGGACAAATGTCCCGAGCACTGGTATACAGTCTGGAAATCAGGGAAAGACGCTACGTCACATAAACCCGAAACCTGACCCCTGACCCCTGACACCCGAAACCTGACACCCGAAACCTGGACCTGCCCCATGATAACCCAGATCTACGAGATCCAGAACCCCGGGGAAGCGGAGCGCTGCATCGGACTCGGTGTGAATCACATTGGCAGCGTGCTGCTCTCACAGAGCGAGTGGCGACAACCGCGAATCCGGGAGGCAATACGACTCGCCGAGGGCAGCGGTTCCCGCAACAGCCTGATTCCACTCTTTAACTCACCGGAAACCCTCTTCCGTGCCCTGGATTACTATCGCCCTGACTTCGTGCATTTCTGCGAGAGCCTGACGGACGATCAGGGAAGGCCTCTTGATCTGGGTCCGCTTCTCGAGCTTCAGGCGGACCTGAAGGGGCGGTTTCCGGGGGTGGGCATAATCCGCTCGATTCCAGTACCATACGATGGCCACGACCTGAAAGCGTTCCCGACACTGCAGATAGCTGAACGCCTGGAGCCGGTGAGCGACTATTTCCTGTCGGATACCTGGCTGGGGCGCGAGCCCGTTGAGGGCTTCATCGGTATCACGGGGAAGACCGGAGACAGGAATCTCCTCCGGGCGCTGATCACTCACAGCCGGATTCCCGTGATCCTCGCGGGGGGACTCTCTCCGGAAAATGTCTGCGAATTTCTGGTGGACACCCGGGCGGCCGGAGCGGACAGCTGTACCTGCACGAACGCCTTGGATGAGCACGGCCGGCCGATCAGGTTCAAAAAGGACTTCGGGAAGGTCAGGGCCTTCGTTCAGGAGGTGCGCCGGGCGGCCCGGGAGATTGCCGCCGGCAGACAAAACTCCTGATGGCGTCTTCACGCGAGATAAAAGGTCGTTACGGAACCATCGACTCCTGAAACAGCCGGAGGCGTCTTCCGCATGAGGTTTCCGCAAAAGCTCAGCCTGCTCTTATCCCTTTGTCTGTTATTTCCCGCTATCTCCTGCAGCGATCAGGAGGGCGGGCCGGTGCGGGCGGAGACGGCCGCCGGGCCTCAGAAGGTCGTGAAGGTCGAGACGATTCGGACCGAACAGGTGCACAGCCGCGTCGAGGTCTTAGGTACCCTTCGGGCCTGGCTGAATGTCGAGGTGTCTTCGGAGATCGGCGGGATTGTCGAGCGTCTCTTTTTCGAGCGAGGGGACAGGGTGACTTCGGGGCGAATGCTGGCCGAGATCGGCACTACGAGCATCCAGCTCGAGGTACGGCAGGCGGAGGCTGCTCTGGCCGTGGCCCGAAGCGAGATGGACAAGGTGGAGACCGGGAGCCTTCCCGAGGAGATTCGAATAGCCGCGGCCGCCCTTGACCGATCCATGGCCGGGTTTCGGGAGGCGGAGCGTCACTATGAAAGAATTAAGGGTCTCTTCGATCGGAAGGCGGTATCGGACAGTGAACACGACGCCGCAGGCCGGGCGCTCGATGCGGCCAGGGCCGATGTGGTTTCAGCCCGCGAGCGGCTGGCCCTGGCAGAGAAGGGTCCGCGTTCGGAGGACCGGATTACGGCCCGGGCGCGCCGGGACCAGGCCTTGGCCGCCCTGGAGGTCGTCCGGGACCGGCTTCGCAAATCCCATGTCAGAGCTCCCTGCGACGGAATCGCCTCTTTTCGCCGGGTGGAAGAGGGAGAGCTGGTTTCACCTGGGACACCCATCACTCGAATAACGGATACCGGCAGGATGAAGATACGCGCTTCGGTCCCCGAAAGGGACCGTCCCCTGGTGAAGGAGGGAGTGGAATACCGTTTCACCGTGGACGCACTCCAAGGCGATTCCTTTCCGTGCCGGCTCGTCTTTGTCTCGCCCGCCGCCGATCCGGGGACACGAGCCTTTCCCGTGGAACTCCTCGTAGAAGAACATGACGAGCGCATGGCCGACGGAATGACGGCGAGGGTGAACTTTCCTCTCAGGCATCCGCGAGAGCGAATCCTTATCCCCTCCTCCCGGTTGACAGAGGTGGACGGCAGGATCGGAGTCTTCGCGGTGGAGCAAGGCCGGGCGGTTTTCCGCCCTGTGATACTGGGTGAATACTACGACCGCCGGGTGGAAATCACCCGGGGCCTCGCTCCCGGCGACACGATAATATCCACACCGGCGGGGCTCAGAAGCGGAGACAGGGTGCAGATCGAAGAGGCGTCGCCGTGAGGCACTGAAAGGAATGTTTCTCACCCGATTCGGCATAGAACGGCCCGTGGTGGTCCGGATGACCCTTCTGCTCATCCTGGTCCTCGGGGTCTACTCCTACCGGGCCATGCCGCGCTACCTGGACCCGGATCTCACGGTGGGCCGGGCCATGGTGATCACCATCTGTCCGGGGTTCTCCCCCGAGGAGATGGAAAAGCTGGTCACCAACCGAATAGAGGATGAACTGCGGGGCCTTTCCGAGGTCAAGCGCACGGAGTCCAACTCCTTTGAGAGCACCTCCAAGATACATATATATTTCCATACGGAACTGTCCAAGCGGGAGCTCGACAAGGGCATGCAGGAGGTCCGGAACGCCGTCGCCCGGGTTGACGACCTGCCCGAGGAGGCCGAGACCCCCAGGGTCATTGAGATAGATACGGCGGTCTTTCCGGTGTGCCTGGTGGGACTGGCCGGCCCTCTGCCCATGATGCAGCTCCAGGACATCGCCTCCGATGTGAGGGATATGCTCGAGGAGATAGAAGGGGTCTCAGAGGTCGATATCTACGGGGAGAGGGACCGGGAGATATGGGTCGAGCTGGACCCCATTCGAATGGCCGGTTATGGAATAACTGTTCCGCAGGTGGCCCGCGCCCTGGCCGACCGCTCACGGAACCGGCCGGGCGGCGTCCTGGAGATGGGCGAACACGAAACGACCATCCGCCTGAAGGGTGAGCCGGATTCCCCGGAGGGGCTTGCAGACATAGCCCTCATAAGCTTCGAGGGCGGCGCCGTGTATCTCGGAGACATCGCCCGGGTAAGGCCGGCGCTCGAGCGGGCGTTCACAAGGTCGTTCATCGACAAGGAAAAGGCCCTTGTCCTGGCCGTCCAGCGCAAGAAGAACACGGACATGATCCGGATAGTCGACGAGGTCAAGCAGTCCATGACGGAACTCGGCCTGCGGCTTTCCGGACTGACGTGGACCCTCTACTTCGACCAGGCCCGGGTGAGCATGAAACGGATCCGGGAGCTTCAGAGCAACGCGATTTTGGGTGTGCTGGCCGTGTTCATCATCCTCTGGATTGCTTTGGGACCGCGAAACGCCCTCTACGCCTCCATCGGTATTCCAGTCGCCTTCCTGGTGACGTTCATCATGATGCATTCATTCCGGCTGTCCATAGACGGGGTCACTCTCTTCGGGCTGATCCTCGTGCTGGGCATTATTGTGGATGACGCCATCGTGGTACTGGAGAACATCTTCCGGTACATGGAGACTGGCATGAATCCGGTACAGGCGGCACTGCAGGGCAGCCGGGAAGTGTTCGGCCCGGTCCTGGCCTCGGTCACCACCAACATGGCCGCCTTTTTCCCTCTGCTGTTCATGGTGTCAGGCGTGATAGGCCGCTACCTGGCCATCCTGCCGCAGGTTGTCCTGTTCGCCCTTGCAGCGTCCCTTTTCGAAGTCTTTTTCATGCTTCCGAGCCACGTAGTGGAGCTGACGCCCGGGAAGGCCGTACAGCGTATCAAGAAGAGGCGCGGCCCGGACGTCTTTACTCCGCTCCGCCGGCTCTATTACCCGTTTCTGAGAAGGCTCCTGCGTCACCGTTACGTCTCGGTACTGGTGATAATCCTGTCCACGAGCCTGGCTTTTGTCCTGTACTTCCAGACCGACTTCGAGATGTTCCCGAAATCCGATATGTTTCCGCGTTTCAACATCCACTTCGACCTGCCCGTGGGCGTGTCCCTGGACCGAACCGAGTCCGTTTTGATGGGACTCTCGGACCTGGTCAAACAGGAGGTGGGACCGGACCTTGTGGCCCCCATCGCCGTTGCGGGCATGAAGGAGGTGAACTACGAGCCCCTTTACGGGCCGCACTTCGGCATGCTCAACGTGGTGCTGACTCCCCAGGAAAGGCGTAAAAAAAGCGTTAAGGACATCCTTGAAGGCGTACGGGACGAGGTGGGGCGCTACCTGAAAGAGCAGGGGGCCGTGGCCCACGCCCTTGAGCGGATGCTGGAAGGACCCCCGGTAGGCGCGGACGTGGACCTGAAGATTCAGGCTCCTAACTGGGAGCAGTCGGCCGAGATCTCCAGGCGAATAAGGCGGGAGATGGCTCGTTACCCCGGCATCGTTGATATTCAAGACAACTACTCCAGGGACAAGCGGTTCATGGAGGTCACGGTGGATGAGGCCCGCGCCCGGGAGCTGGGCATTTCGCAGGCCGACCTGGAGATGATGATTCAGGCGGCATTCCACGGTCTTACCGTGGCAACGTACAACCGGGGTGACAAAGAAGAGGAGATAAAGCTCAAGTTCCTTCCTGAGTATCGGCGAGACCTGGAAGACTTGACAAGACTCAGGTGTATACTTCCCGGTGGCCGTACGGTTCCGCTAAATGAAGTGGCCCGGGTTCAACTGACTCCGGGCTTTCACGATATTTACCACTATGCGGGGAAGCAGACCGTCCAGCTGACCGCAAACATCCGGTCCGACCTGAAAAGCGGGGAAGGGGGTTTTCTGGCGAATATTCAAGGCAGGCGCATGACCGCGGTGGAGGCCAACCGGATAGCCCGGGAGGCCTTTGAGGGCATAGAGGACGAATTTCCCGGGGCACGCATGATTCAGGGTGGGCTGCAGGAGGAGACTGACACCTCGCTTCTGGATCTCAGGAACGCAGGCGCGCTGGCACTTTTCCTGATTTTTTTCGTGCTGGCCCTGCAGTTCAATTCCTTCGGTCAACCCTTCATAATCATGATTACGATCCCGTTCGTCACGCTCGGCGTGATCATCGGTCTCCTGGTCACCCAAAACCCTCTGACCTTCGTTACCCTGGTGGGGCTCTTGACCCTTACGGGCATCGTGGTGAACGACTCCCTGGTCTTGATCGACTTCATCAATCGCTACCGCAGGGAAAACCCAGACAATCTGTACCTGGCGATCATCCGGGCCTGCCACGTCCGCATGCGGCCCATACTTCTCACCTCGCTGACCACCATATTCGGGCTGGCGCCCATGGCCTTCGGCCTGGGTGGAAAGTCCCCCTTCTGGGCGCCTCTGGCCACTGCCATCATGTGGGGGCTGTCATTCGCCACGCTGCTCATCCTCTCCATGGTCCCGGCCTATTACGCCATCCTGGAGGACTTCCTCCATGTGGTGCGCCACAAGAGGCGCAGGACCAGGGAGACCATGCAGGAGATCGACGCCGCGTTCGAGCATCCCGACATAAGCCCCTACATGAAGAAGCCGTGAAGGGTGTTTTTCCTTGACACTCCAAAGGGTTTTGTCTATAGTCCGCTCGCGGACCCGGCCCGTTTAGCGGAAGCTGTTTTCTGTTAAATATTAATAAGTTGACGCATAACGACTCCTATGACTCTCGAACTTCTCCTTCAGGAAAGACGCAAGGCAATAAAGGACCGCTGGCTTCAGGTCGTACTGGAGAGTTATCCTTCGGACTCCCGGCGGTTCTTCAAAAAACAGAAGGACGAGTTCGCAAATCCCGTGGGTCATACCTTCAGAACCGAGCTTGACAGCGTGCTTCAGGAAATTCTCGAGCCGTCGAATGCCGGGCGCCTCGAGGCATCCCTGGATCGGATTCTTCGAATCAGAGCCGTCCAGGATTTCACCCCCTCAGAGAGCATATCCTTTCTTTTCCTGCTCAAGCCGATCATCAGGGAAGTCGTTGATGAATCCGGCAGTGGGCAGGACCTGAACCTCGATCTTGACGCGTTGAACAACCGAATCGATAAGGCCGTCCTCACGGCCCTCGACGTGTTCATGTCCTGCAGGGAGAAGCTGTTCATGCTCAGGGCTGATCACATGAAGAATCAGGTTTCGGCGCTGCTTAGAAGGGCGGGGCTGATGGATGATGTTTCCTCATGGGATTCCGCACTCGAAAGGGGCGGCGAGAAGCCTCCAGTGAATCAAACTTGAAACGAGGTGGCAGTCAATGAACTTTGTGGTCAGCATCGTGTTTTCAGGTGCAGTGGTCACCCTGCTTGTCCTGATACCCCTGGTCGGGGTATGGGCTTTTGATCTGCGCGTCCTGTTCGGAATCGTGATCCCGTATGCCGCGGTGCTCACTTTTTTCGTCGGGCTCGTCGCAAAGATCATCGGCTGGGGAAGATCGCCCGTGCCTTTTCGAATTCCAACCACCGCCGGCCAGCAGGCTTCACTTCCCTGGATCAAGTGGAGTCCGGTTGATAATCCGAAAGGAAACGGCGGTGTGGTACTCAGAATGATCTTTGAGGTGCTGCTGTTCCGGTCCCTGTTCCGGAACACTCGCATGGAGTTTCGTGACGGCCCGAAGATCACCTATGAACTCGAAAAGTGGTTGTGGCTCTTCGCCCTGCTTTTTCATTACGCTTTCCTGACCGTGATCATCAGACACCTGCGGTTCTTTACGGAGCCCATTCCATTCTTTGTGACCGTCCTGGAGAAGCTGGACGGGCTCATGCAGATCGGGATCGCCCCCTTCACCGGATACCAGCTTCCCACCCTCATGCTGAGCGGCGCGGCCATGCTGGGCGCTGTGGGTTTTCTCATCCTCAGACGCCTGCTGTCCGCACAGATACGATATATTTCCCTTCCAGCGGACTACTTCCCCCTGTTCCTGATAGGTGCGATCGGGACCACCGGGATCCTGATGCGCCACCTGCTCAAGGTGGACCTGGTGGCTGCAAAGGAACTCACCATGGGGCTTGTGAGCTTTCACCCGACAAACCCCGACGGCATAGGCGTCCTGTTTTACATACACATTTTCCTCGTGAGCGTGCTCTTTGCCTATTTTCCCTTCAGCAAGCTCGTCCACATGGGAGGCGTCTTTCTGAGCCCCACGAGAAACCTGGCCAACAACAGCCGGATTGTCCGGCACATCAATCCATGGAACTACCCCGTCAAGACCCACACCTACGACGAGTACGAGGATGAGTTCCGGGACAAGATGGTCGAAGTGGGACTTCCGGTCGAAAAGGAGCCCGATATCCAGGGCCAGGCACCCGAAGAAGGGACTGAAGAAAAGGAGTAGTCATGGCTGACGTTCCCAAACCCCAAGAACTCGTCAAGATCGATCATGCCCCGTCCCTGTCCCAGGAATGGACGGGATGGATGGACACTCCCGTCCAGATCCGAGAGGGCATCGCTTTATATGCAGGCAAGCCGCAGAGCCTCGAGTACGTGGGCATGCCGAATCCAAGGGCATGGAACCCCATGGATGAGGACTGGAAGCTCCCGGAGAACTGGAAGGAGATTATCCTGGACGGGCTGCGTGAGCGGATCGACCGGTTCCGCTCCCTCAAGCTCTTCATGGATATCTGCGTCCGGTGCGGCGCATGCGCGGACAAGTGCCACTTTTTTATAGGCGGCGGAGACCCCAAGAACATGCCGGTCCTGCGGGCCGAACTCCTTCGCTCGGTCTACCGGAAGGAGTACACCACGGCCGGGAAGATCATGGGCAAGTTCGCAGGGGCGCGCGAACTGACCTACGACGTACTGAAGGAGTGGTGGTATTATTTTTTCCAGTGCACGGAGTGCCGCCGCTGCAGCCTCTTCTGCCCTTACGGGATCGATACGGCCGAGATCACCATAATAGGCCGCGAACTGCTGAATCTCGTCGGCCTCAACGTGGACTGGGTGGCTGCGCCCGTTGCCAACTGCTACCGAACGGGCAACCATTTAGGGATCCAGCCTCATGCCTACAAGGACATGATAGACTTCTTCTGTGACGACATCGAGGAGGTCACGGGTATAAGGCCGAACCCCAGCTTGAACAGAAAGGGCGCGGAGATCCTCTTCATAACGCCTTCGGGCGACGTGTTCGCCGATCCCGGCACCTACACGGCCATGGGTTATCTCATCCTGTTTCACTACCTGGAGAGCCTGGGGCTTGACATCACCTGGAGCACCTATGCGAGCGAGGGCGGGAACTTCGGTTTTTTCACGAGCCATGAGATGGCCAAAAGGCTCAACGCCAAGATGTACGCCGAAGCGGAACGGCTGGGAGTAAAGTGGATCCTAGGCGGTGAGTGCGGCCACATGTGGAGGGTCATTCACCAGTACATGGACACCTTCAACGGCCCGCCCGATCACCTGGAGGCGCCTGTCTCACCGATAACCGGGACGAAGTTCGAGAACGCCGCGTCCACCAAGATGGTCCACATCACGGAGTTCACGGCCGACCTCATCAAGAACAACAAGCTCAAGCTCGACAAGAGCCGGAACGACAACCTGGTGGTGACCTATCACGACTCCTGCAACCCGGCCAGGGGAATGGGCCTTCTTGAAGAACCCCGATATGTGATCAAGAATGTCTGCAATCACTTCTACGAGATGCCGGAAAACACGATTCGGGAGCAGACTTTCTGCTGCGGGAGCGGTGCCGGCCTCAATGCGGGCGAGGATATGGAACTCAGAATGCGCGGGGGCCTGCCACGGGCCAACGCTGTTCGGCACGTGCACGAAAAGCATGGCGTCAACATGCTGGCCTGTGTCTGCGCCATTGACCGGGCGGCCTTCCCGGACCTCATGAACTACTGGGTCCCTGAAGTGGGAGTCATCGGAGTCCACGAAATGGTCGGTAACGCCCTAATATTGGATGGGGAGAAGGAGCGGACCACGGATCTGCGCGGAGAACCTCTCCCCGGTATGGAGGAGGAAGAGGATGTATGACGGCGGCAAGATCATAACCGGGCTTGTGATCGGTCTGGCCCTCCTGCTGTTTCCGTTCTATTACACGGCAGGGAAGGCTTCCAAGGCGCCGGAGCGGGAACTCACGGCCGCGGCCAAGGAGGCGGGGAAGTGCATCGAGGCCACGGACTTCATGGTCACCGGGCATATGAAGATGCTCGATCAGTGGAGGGATGAAGTCGTCCGCGATGAAGACCGCTACTACACAAGCAAGAGCACCGGCGAGGTCTACTACAAGAGCCTTCAGGTCACCTGCATGGAGTGCCATTCAAACAAGAGCAAGTTCTGCGACAGTTGTCACGACTACGCGGGAGTGGACCCGTTTTGTTGGGAGTGTCATATCGAACCTAAGGAGAGTGAGTGATGGGCGTCAACAGACGGGAGTTTATTAAGATCGCCGGGCTCTCCACCCTGGTGGGGCTTGGAGGAAAGACGGCTTTTGAACTGCTGGCCCCCGGAGAACTGGAAGCCCGGGTCGTCCCCCTTACCCAGGGGAAGACGTGGGGAATGGTTGTGGACATGCACAAGATGGATGATGCCCTGATCGACAAGTGCATTCAGGCCTGCCATCGCCACCACAACGTACCCAACATCGGGAACCCCAAGGAGGAGGTGAAGTGGCTCTGGACGGATACCTATCATCACTCCTTTCCCGGACAGGAGAACGAGTACCTGAAGAAGGAAATCGAGGAGATGCCGTTCCTCCTTCTCTGCAATCATTGTACTAATCCCCCCTGTGTAAGGGTCTGCCCCACCAAAGCGACCTTCAAGAGAAAGGACGGCATCGTTGTCATGGACATGCACCGGTGCATCGGCTGCAGGTTCTGTATGGCCGCCTGCCCTTACGGGTCCAGGAGCTTCAACTGGTTCGATCCGCGCAAGGCCCCGGAGGCCCTGAATCCGGGCTTCCCATGGAACCCCGAATACCCGACTAGAAGCATGGGCGTGGTGGAGAAGTGCAACTTTTGCGAAGAGCGCATTGCAAAGGGTCAGTATCCGGCCTGTGTGGAAGCGGCCGCCGAAGAAGTGGAAGGGGCCCTGCTTTTTGGAGACCTGGACGATCCGGATTCATCGGTTCGGGCGGCGCTGAGAGAGGACTACACCATCAGGCGGAAACCCGAGCTTGGAACGGGACCGAACGTCTTTTACGTGATATGAGGTCGATATGCTAGAGAAGACAATTAAAGGGAGTCAGGCATACTGGGGATGGTTGATCTTCTTGCTCGTGCTCATGGGCATCGGGTTCGTTGTATACCTGTTCCAGTTCTTTGAAGGGTTGAAGATCACAGGGATGAGCCGGGATGTCTCCTGGGGGTTCTACATCGCCCAGTTGACTTACCTGGTGGGTGTGGCCGCCGGCGGTGTCATGGTGGTGCTGCCGTACTATATGCATGACTACAAGGCCTTCGGCCGCGTCACGATTTTGGGCGAGTTCCTGGCCATCGCCGCGGTGATAATGTGCCTTCTTTTTGTCTTTGTGGATGTGGGACAGCCGGTCCGCATCATGAACGTGGTGATGCATCCCACTCCCAACTCCATCCTGTTCTGGGACATGATCGTACTCAACGTTTACCTGCTCCTGAACATCGTCGTGGGATGGAATGTCTTGACCGCGGAGAGAAAGGGGATTCCTTACCAGAAGTGGGTCAAGGTACTGGTCTACATTTCCATTCCGTGGGCCTTCAGCATCCACACGGTCACGGCTTTTCTGTACGCGGGTCTTCCGGGGCGGCACTACTGGCTTACCGCGATCATGGCCGCGCGCTTCCTGTCGTCCGCCTTTGCCGCGGGGCCGGCACTCCTTTTGCTGCTCTGCCTCATTGTCAGAAAGGTAAGCCGGTTTGACCCCGGCAAGGAGGCGATCCGGACCCTGGGCGGGATCGTGGCCTATGCATTCATCATCAACGTCTTCTTTTTCCTGCTGGAACTCTTCACCGCCTTTTACAGCCAGGTCCCGGGCCACATGCATGCCTTTGAATTCCTTTTTGTGGGCCTGGACGGGCATAGCTACCTTGCCCCGTGGATGTGGACCGCCACTGGATTCGCCGTTTTGGCGCTGGTCTTGCTCATAGTCCCTGCCACCAGGAGAAACGAACAGACTCTGGCATTGGGTTGCGGCGCGGTCATTGTGAGCACATGGATAGACAAGGGCCTCGGCCTGATCATCGCCGGGTTCACGCCCAACCCCTTTGAGCGGGTGACGCCCTATTGGCCGACCTTGCCGGAAATACTCATCTCCATAGGCATCTTTGCAACGGGCTTCTTTATCCTCACCGTGCTCTACAAGATGGCCATAGGCGTCAAGGAAGAGGCGGCCGGGCTTTCCTGAGCCGGGAAAACTAAAAACACTTGACACAGTGCAGTTCCTCTGTTACATCCTGCCGTGTCTTGTTCCCGGAGGTGTTGCCGGGGTTGATTAATAACACTCAAGTTGTTGGATTCCTGATTCAATTCCAAATATGGGAGGAAGAGAGAATGGGTTACGAAGTGGTAGTGGACAAGGAAAAATGTGAAGGTTGCGAGGAATGCGTCGAGGTATGCCCCGTGGATGTCTACGAAATGGTTGACGGAAAGTCGGAACCTGTGAACGCAGAAGAGTGTCTGGGTTGCGAGAGTTGCGTAGAGGTCTGTGACGCGGAAGCCATCACCGTCACTGAGGTGTAGCAACCAGCGTCTTTTGCCTGGCAAGTTGTTGTTAGCTAAGAGAATAACATAAGCGCCCTGCCCTTCTTGAAGGGGCAGGGCGCTTTTTTGATCTGTGCTGAAAAAAGGGCCGCTTCTGTCTGGAAGCGGCCCTTTTACGTCAGGTAAAGCAAAGGGTTTTAAATGCCTTGCCTTGGCCTACCTCTTATGGCAGTCGTTGCACTTCCTAACGGGGGCATTCTTATTGCCCGCATCAAAGGCTTCTTTGTGGCAGTCTTTGCAGTTGTTATGGAAGGCCGTGTTGAGTTTTATTATATTGCCCTTGTCCTCATTGTAGTCATGGCACTCAGCACACTTATGGACTTCATCGCCTTCCTTCCATACGTTCTTGCCGTCCTCGAACACGTGATGGCAGTCCACACAGGCCGCATCGTACTCCTCGATGTGCTTCTTGTGAGTAAAGGGAACGGGGCCCTGCCTGGCGCGCTCGTAACCATCCTTGTTGTCGATCGTGATCACGTCGTCCACATCGGCGGGGCAGTCAGCTGCCGTCAACACACCGACTGTGCCAAAGATTCCAACGACCAGAGCGACCAGCATCAGGTTGAAAAAACGGTTCTTCATCAAATTGAGATACCTCCTTTCACTGATTTTCTTTGCCCTAAAGGGCTCATGGACACCTGTTTGAAGCTTAATCGTAAAACCGATAGCCGAGCAAAATAATATTAAAAAGCGGAAAGGGTTGTCAAGAAAGAATGTGTTTGTCTTGGTCGCTTTTCAATGGCTCGGGATACATGCGGGTTTGTCAATGGCCTTTTGAGGCCTGCTCCAGGCTGTCATAATGACTGAAGTGCATGGTGAAGGTGCCACGGCCCTGGGACGCGGAGCGAAGGGCCGTGGAATATCCGAACATGCTGGAAAGGGGGACCTTGGCGGAAATAACCTGGACCGGCCCCCGGTTTGTTATCTCTTCCACCTTGCCCTGCCGGGCGTTGAGGTCCCCTATGACCTCTCCCATGAATTCTTCAGGGAGCAGGATCTCCGTCTTCATGACGGGCTCGAGGAGTACGGGGTCGGCCTGCGCCGCCGCCTTTTGAAAGGCCATGCCCGCGGCCACACGGAAGGCCGTGTCACTGGAGTTCATATCACTGATCCGGACGCCCAGAAGAGTGACCTCCACGTCTATGACCGGGTATCCCATGATGGGCCCGCTGGTGGCCGCCTCCTCAATGCCCTCGCGAACGGCGGCCAGAAAGCCCTCGTTTAAGTCCGGATTGTCGCATTGATCGATGAAGCGAAAGCCTTGTCCCCGGGGAAGAGGAGTCATGCGGATACGCACACCCGCATAATGCTGCTGCCCGGCCAGTTCCCTTTCAAAGATCTCTTCGTGCTCCACGGATTTTTGAATGTTTTCACGGTGCACCACCTGGGGCCTGCCCTGGTTGGTCTCCACATGGAACTCACGGCTCAGCCGTCCTGTTATGATCTCCAGGTGAAGCTCTCCCATTCCGGATAT
>CAYVDE010000087.1:0-13327 GCA_964450535.1 uncultured Desulfobacterales bacterium | reverse complement strand
AAAGGCGCTGATCGCCCTCTCTGTGGCCCATGCCGTCCAATGTCCCTACTGTATTGACGCATTCACCCAGTCATGCCTGGAAAAGGGCTCCAACCTGGAGGAAATGACAGAGGCCGTTCATGTGGTTACCGCCATCAGGGGAGGCGCATCTCTGGTACACAGGGTTCAAATGCGTAATATAGCGCAAAAAATATCCATGTAGGGGAGATCCAGGGCCATGAATATCGACCATCCTTCCCAGGAAAACATCAGGGCGGAAAGGACATTGGAGCCATTCCGCCAAACCCTTTTAAGGCATGGCCTCAGCCTGAATCGAGGAAACACGACGACCCTTCAAATAAATGTAGGGCTTCTCTGCAACCAGTTGTGCCGGCATTGTCATTTGAGCGCAGGTCCCGGTCGAAAGGAGAACATGGATTCCGAGACCGCGGATGCCGTGATCGCTTATGCCGAGAGGGGCCGCTTTGAGACCATCGATATCACCGGAGGGGCGCCTGAGCTTAACCCCAACATCACAAAACTTGTCGAAAAACTGTCCCCCCATGCCGGAAGGCTCATGTTCCGGTCAAACTTGAGCGCCCTGAACAACGGAAAGAGGGATGACCTGATGGGGTTGCTGAAGGCCGGGCAGGTAGTAATCATCGCCTCTTTTCCTTCTCTTAATGAGGCCCAGGCAGACTCACAGAGGGGTAACGGCGTCTTCCGGAAGAGCATCGATACGCTTCGAAGACTCAACAGCCTGGGCTATGGACACCCTGGGACGGGCCTGGAACTGAATCTCGTGTGCAACCCCACAGGGGCATTCCTGCCCGGCCCCCAGGACCAGATCACAAAACGATTTCGTGAAGTGCTCATGAGCAAGTGGGAGATTGTTTTCAACGACCTTTTCGCTTTTGCCAATGTTCCCCTGGGAAGATTCCGGAATTGGCTCGAGGAAAAGGGGAATCTTGAATCCTATCTGGGACGGCTTGCCTCCGGGTTCAATGCCTGTGCAGTGGACGGGCTGATGTGCAGGAACATGGTTTCGGTTTCATGGGACGGATATCTATACGACTGCGATTTCAACCTGGCCAAGGGACTGCACATGGGTAAGAGGAAAACCCATGTCTCTGATATGGCCGGTCCGCCCCAGGCCGGAAGCCCCATTGCCGTGGCGGATCACTGTTATACCTGCACTGCAGGCGCAGGATTCACATGAGGAGGCGCCATCAGTTCCTGAGTTCGGGAACACAGGAGTAATAACGTGGAACAAACAGCCAAACCAGCTCCGGATAAGGGCCGAAAAAGGGCCGTTCTCAAGGCCCTCGCCCTTGCAGCCTTCATGATCGGGGCAGTCTATCTGGTGAGGTTTACTCCGGTCAGGTCGTATCTCACTGCAGAGGACCTAGGCCGGTTACTGGACACGGCCGGCATATGGGCGCCCGTTTCCTTCATGATCATCTATGCGTTGGGGGTGAGTCTTTTCGTGCCAGGCACCCTTCTAACGGGTCTGGGCGCGGCGATCTTCGGCCCCTATTGGGGCTTCCTTTATGTGTGGATCGGGGCCATGCTCGGTGCGAGTACGGCCTTTATTATCGGCCGCGGCCTGGGAAGGGAGTTTGCAGCATCTCTCATCGGAGACCGCTTGAAGAAATATGACGACGCCATCGAGCGAAACGGCTTTGCAGCAGTGCTCTATCTTCGCCTGGTCTACTTTCCTTTTACCCCCATGAATTTTGGTATGGGTCTTACCAAGGTTCGATTCCGGGATTATTTTTTCGGCACGGGTCTCGGCATTATTGTTGGAACCTTCATCTTCACGTTTTTTATTGGAACGCTGAAAGAGGTATGGGTCTCTGGAAACTGGGAAGAACTCATATCTTTCAGGGTATTCTTTTCCATCGGGCTGTTTGCATTCTCGCTTTTCATTCCAAAAATCATAAGTAAAATCAGGGAGCCTGCATCGGTGGAGCACTCCGGTTGATGAGCGGTGTCGCCTGATACGGCTTTCGAGCGCAGGACCTATTTCCTGTAAAACGAGGCCAATGTGTCGTCTGATATCCCCAGATAGTAGCCGCACATAATGAGTTGATTTATGAAGGTGGTTTTGAGCAAGCCTTTTTCCCTCCATCTTCGCGAGGATGTCTTTACGGCGGCCGGCAGGGTGACAATCCTGCCCATTTTCTTCATCTGTGTGACCAGCTTTACATCCTCTAAGATGGGCGCTCGGTCATACCCGCCCATTGACCGGAAAAATTTTCCGTCAATAAACAGCGCCTGGTCACCGTAGGGCATTCCCAACAGCCGGCTCCGCAGATTGACCAGCAGGGTAATACCCGCTGATCCTTGAAAGGGCTGATCAAGGGAAAACCCGAACCCCCCTCCCACATATCCTCCCTCCACAACTGCACCGCGGACATACCAGTCATACAGAAAGGGCATCCGGGTGTCTGCATGTACAAATAAAAGGATCTCCCCTTCCGCCCTTGCCGCTCCCTCATTCATCTGGCAGGATCTGCCCCGGCCGGAGTTCACTATCTCCGCTCCCAGGTCCTCGGCTATCTGCAGAGTCCGGTCTCTGCTGCCGCCATCGGCCAGTATGACCTGTACGTTATCCCCTTTGTTGACAATGTCCAGGGTGGATGCAATGCACTTCTCCTCATTCAGGGCAGGTACGATCACGCTTATCCTGCTGCAATCCGGATCATAGAGAGGGGAGAGCTCGTCCGGAAGATCTTCCGGACGATCAACATCATTCAGTTCCGCAGTAAAGCCACAGGAAAGGCCTGCCTCTTGAATCCTTTGCAATGTCTGCTTCAGGACGAGGGGCGTTCCCCATTCAATGCCGGTCATGACATGTTCAAGCGGCCTGTATTCCATCGAGCATTTGATACCCAGCAGGTAAAATCCGCCGTCAACAGCAGGGCCCAAGACCATATCCCTGTCCCCTAAAACGGCAAATGCCTGCCTCAGTATGTCGGGAGATATGTCAGGGCAGTCCGACCCCATCAGCACCACAGGCCCGGGATTTTTATCTCCCGCCGAGCAGATAGCCAGAAGCATTTTCTGACCCAGGTCGCCTTTTGCCTGCTTTCTAAACCTCCAGCCGGAACCAATGAGGGCCTGTAATCCGGACATCGTGCCCCCTTCGAAACAGACAATGATCTTGTCTCTACCCAATACCTCTTCTGCAGCCTGCAATGCCTTTCTCAGCATATGAAACTGCAGCCGGGCGGCCTTTTCCGACCCAATCGACCCGATCAGGCGGGTCTTGCTCTTTCCGGGCTCAGGAAAGCGGGTGAATACAATCAGGGCGCCCTTGTGCGGGGCTTTATGTCTCTCTTTTTCAGTCATCTATTCTCCAGGTAACCATATATGGTAACATGTTTTTCAGGAATTGGGCCTGGATTATTACCTCAAGGCCATTAATTTTATGTATGTGGTGTCCATCATGTGGTTATGTGTTAAGAGCGGAGGCGGCCTTGAAGCCAGCGGGAATCCATCAAGCGCGTTCAATGGGGAGAAGACTGGATGACGGAATTTGCCATCAGAAATGAGGCACTGATCAGAATTGGGTTATTTATTGGGATTTTCTTGGCCATCGCCTTTGCTGAACTCATTGTGCCCAGAAGAACCCTTACAACATCGAAAAGGGGCCGATGGTTTGGCAACATAGGCGTTGTATTCATCAATACCTTCCTTTTGAGGCTTGTTTTTCCTGCAGGGGCCATTGGAATAGCCGTATGGATAGGGCGCGCGGAATGGGGGGTTCTTAATATTGTTCAATTCCCATTCTGGGTGAAGGTTGTAATATCAGTTATTGTGCTTGATTTTATTATCTATATGCAGCATGTCATGTTTCATGCAGTTCCTGTTTTGTGGCGTATGCATATGATGCATCACGCTGACATGGACTTTGATGTTACAACAGGCACTCGCTTTCACCCGATCGAGATTATCATATCTTTTGGAATAAAGGCGGCCGCCATTGCCGTTTTGGGTGCTCCCGTAGTCAGTGTTATCATATTTGAAGTGCTTCTTAACGGGACATCCATGTTCAACCACGGCAACTTTTTTATTCCCCTGGGTTTCGACCGCGCCCTGAGGCTGTTTTTGGTCACACCCGACATGCACCGTGTCCACCACTCAGTGTTTCCCAATGAAACCAACAGGAATTTCGGTTTCAGCCTCTCGTGGTGGGATCGGTTACTTGGCACATACCGCCCCCAGCCCTCAAAAGGCCACGAGCAAATGACCATAGGACTTAACCAGTTTCGAGACCCCTCACGTCTCACTCTCAGGTGGATGCTGGCCCTGCCGTTCATCGGCAAGATCGGCGGCTATGCCATCGGCACCAGGGGTGCAAAAAGAAACGGCTAACCCCTGGGCTTCTCACTTAGCGACCGTTGCACCGTGTCCGCTGAAGCATGTTGCGTCATCGGACCTGACCGATTACGGTGAACTCCTCACCGGGGAACAAGGTAGCGGCAGTTAAAGAGGCATGATATCCGGCCGTCTTATTCGTCTAGGAGAGGAACGGCAGGATGGGCTCCTGTCTGCTGCGGGGCTTTGCAAAAACCATCTGCACATCCCCCAGATAGCGTTCACTGAATCCGGCTTCGCAGTAGCAGAGGTAGAATTCCCACATTCGAATGAAGCTCTCCGAGTATCCGAGGGCCTTTACCTGCCTGATGTTTTCAAAAAAACGTTCTCTCCAGGCGCGTAGAGTTATTGCATAGTGAGGGGTGATGTCCTCGAGGTGAACAAGGCGCAGGTCCGTGGCGTCGGCAACGGCCCTACCCATGGCCGTGACCGAAGGGATGCAGCTGCCCGGGAAAATATAGCGCTTGATGAAGTCCACTTCCTTTTTGTGCTTTTCAAAATCCTGGTCTGCAATGGTGATGGCCTGAATGAGCATCGTGCCATGATCCGCCAGCAGATTGCTGCAGCAGCGGAAAAAGGTGTTCAGGTAGTGGTGGCCCACGGCCTCGATCATTTCGATGGAGACCAGTTTGTCGAAGCGCCCTTTCAGGTCACGATAGTCCTTGGAGACAACCCGAACCCTGTCTTCCAATCCTGCGCCGCGCACCCTTTGAACAGCCAGATCATACTGGGCCCTGGAAATGGTGGTGGTCGTGACCCGGCACCCGTAATGCATGGCTGCGTGAATGGCAAAACCTCCCCAGCCTGTCCCGATCTCGAGCACGTGGTCTCTGGAGGAAAGCCTGAGCTTTTTGCAGATGCGTTCATACTTTGCGACCGAGGCCTCCTCAAGGGAGCTTTGGGGCCGCTCGAAAATGGCGCACGAGTAGGTGAGGGTCTCATCCAGAAACAGGGCGTAGAAGTCGTTTCCGAGGTCATAGTGAGCGGCGATGTTGATGCGGCTGCCTTTCCTGGAGTCTTTGTGAAGGAAGTGATAGGCCTTATAAACGGGTGCTTTCAGCCTGGACAGGCCCTTGTCCAGGCCCCGAAAAACCATTTCATTGAGGAGAATGATCCTGAGTAGAACCGTCAGGTCATCGGAGGACCAGCGGCCCGCCATGTAGGACTCCCCCGCACCTATACTGCCTCCGAAAAGAACCTGCGTGTAAAAGTGTGGATGAAACACGGTCAGCGAGGCCTTGAGGGGGCATTCTTCCGTGGCGCGGCCGAAGACATGCTGCTCCTCTCCGTCCTTGAGGGCTATTTCCCCGATATGAATCCTTCGAAGAAGGGATAACAAAGCTCGCTTTGCCAGGTCATCCAGTTTGTTGAGCACAAAGGATGGCGCGTGACACCTGTCTGCGGAAAGGATTGACTCGGTCATGGCTGCCTCCATTTTTCCGGATGAAAATGGAGCGGGGCCCCCTTCAATGTCAGCCGAAGGGCCTGCCAGTAAATCATGGCCACAACCTTGACCGTCATAGGAGGGTGGAAAAGGAGGCAGCGTGCAAGGGCATTACCGGATATCTCCCTTCGGTTAAGAGATAGAGTGGCGTCAAAACGCCGTTTCCCATCATGGGTGTTGTTGACAAAGTGAACCTGGATGGTTTTGCCGGGCAGCCTGAACCTCCAGTCATAACGTATCTCCATTTCCATGAAGGGAGAAACATGGAAGGCCTTGGAAAAACGAAAACGTCTCCACTCCTTAACAGGATGCTCATTCAAGTTGTCAGGCAAAACATAGCAGTGCTCTTCACCCCAGGGGGTGTTATGGACCTCCGCCAAGATGGTCTCCACACGACGGTCTTCTCGATCATATAAGAAGTAAAAGCTCACGGGGTTGAAGCAGTGACCGAAATACCTGAAGTGGGTCAAAAGCCTTATGGGACCGGCGGGCCTGTTCCCTGTTTCTTTTTCCACCAAATCCCTTGCCGCCCGGTCCAGGGGAACCCGGGGATCGCCCAGGTGATCCCTTCTCCTCAGGTAGGCCAGGTTGACCTTGCGGTTTGACCAGAACCACCGGCCGTTGAAAAGGTTCGGGAGTTCCGCCAGGTCCACGTACATGAGAAAGAGCCGGTAATGAAAGGCGTTTTGAACCGGGCTGAAGCGACGGTGCCTCACCTCGCCTTCGTAGATTGCGCTGTGCATGATCAAAGGCCCTTTCCGAAATGCTTACACACGGCCAGAGCGCTTTTCACCCCGTCTTCGTGAAACCCATAGCTCCAGTATGCGCCGCAGTAATACGTGCGCCGGATTCCGCTTATTTCATCCCTTCTGCCCTGGGCCGACCTGCCCGCAGGGTTGTACACCGGATGGCTGTATAGAATTTTCCGTACGGCCTTTGCAGGGTCTATCTCGTCCTGCCGGTTCAGGGTAACGCAGAATTCAACGGGGGCCTCCAGCCCCTGAAGTATGTTCATGTCATAGGTAAGGGCAACTCGTTCCCGGCTCTCACGGGGCACATAATAGTTCCATGCGGCCCAGCATTTCCTGAGACGGGGCAGAAGTGTGGAGTCGGTGTGGAGGACCGTCAGGTTTTCCTGGTAAGGAATGGCGGAGAGAATCTCCCTTTCCGCGTCCGATGGATCTGAGAGCAAGGCAAGGGCTTCATCGCTGTGTACAGCCAGGACAACGGCGTCGAATCTTTCCGTCCCTCCAGCCTGGGATTGGACCTCCACGTGATCATCTCCACGTGTGATGGACACCACAGGGGAGTTGAGGCGAATGTTACCGGCAAAGGGCTTAACCAGCTTTTCCACGTAGTTTCTCGAGCCTCCCTGGACCACCAGCCACTGGAACTGGTTGCGCGCTTTCAGAAATCCGTGGTTGTGGAAGAACTCCACAAAGTAGCGGGCAGGGAACTGCCGAAACCGAAGCGGATCAGCAGACCATATGGCGGCGCCCATTGGAAGAATGAACTTCTCGATAAACAGGGAGGAGTATTTCTCTCTTTCAAGGTAATCGGCCAGGGTCACTTGGTCATCAAGGGTTTCCAGAAGCCTCAGGGCTTCCCCGCGGAAACGAAAGATATCCATGACCATTCGATAGAAAGAGGGCCGAAGAAGGTTGCGACGCTGCGCAAACAGCGAATCCAGGGAGCTTGGGCAGAACTCCAGGCCTGTTTGTTCGCATCGCAGGCTGAAGGTCATCCGCGAGTTCTTCCAGGGTACGTCCAGTCGACGGAGCAGCTTGACGAAATTTGGATAAGTCACCTCGTTGAATACAATGAACCCCGTATCCACAGGATAGCTCTTTGCTCCCGCCTCCACGTCAACAGTGTGGGTGTGGCCTCCGATGTAGTCATTCTTCTCAAAGACCGTGACTTCGTGGGATTCTGAAAGGAGATAGGCGGTCACCATCCCCGAAATGCCCGTTCCGATGATTGCGATCTTCATAGGTTACACCCTGGATGTAAGCGCAAAACCAGCGCATATAATGGGGCGGCCAGGCAGATTCTGCTCACGTTTGTTCGATTACCTCGCAATATGATTTCCGTTGTTTGAGAGTTGTCTGAGATCTGAACGGAAGAATCGAAAAAATGTGACTCTGGAAACCTCACATAGCGGTTTGACTCCGCTCCGGAAAAAACTATATTTCATCAATGGGAATAATTTGACATAAAATCACAATGATGGAGGATAGCATTAAATTAGTGACTTTTGACAGGGCAAAAGTGATTATTCAAAACCGGTTTAACGATTTCTGTGAATTCCACGGAAAGCCTGTGGCTTTGTCCCGTCGAGGAGTCCGGTGTCCCAGGAGATAGCAATGGATCTGATAAGCCCCGGTCTATCGGGCCACAAAGAAATGGTGGTTGAAGAACAACACCTGGCCAGCATCATGGGGAATGTGGGCGTCGAAGTCCTTTCGACGCATTATGTGGTACTCCTCATGGAGCTCGCATCCAGAAATGCTGTTGAAAGCCTGCTTCCAGAGGGACACATGGTCGTGGGAACATTTATCGGTGTCCGGCATCTGGCGGCTGCCCCCAAGGGGCTCAAGGTGAGGGCCGAATCCCTTTTGAAAGAGGTCAGTGGACGTAAGTTGGCATTTGACGTCAATGTTTACGATTCGAAAGAAAAGATTGCCGAAGGACGGAACGAATTGCTGATCGTATCCGCGCGCAAGTTCCTGGAAAGGGTTAAACAGAAGCTTTGAGCCCAACAAATTTCTGTCAAGTATCATTTTATTCTCTTTCGATTGCGATCCCGATCCCGATTTCGATTTCGAGTATACCAACATCAACGCTTCTTTTTTTCTGACAGCTTTTCAGGAGTACTGACCTACTCATGAGAACCTGTCACAGGAAAAAGAAGCCTGGATGCCAGGCAGTCAAGACGTTGATGGTTTTGCAGCAAAGGAACTTATGGTCGGACGGCTTTTCGAAGTGTGTTCAAGGCCGATCATTCATCCTGTGTTCGATTCTCAAAAGCTTCGGCTGTTGCAGGAGATTCATCTTTTCAGTGAACCAGGTCCAGGTGGAGAGGGGCACCGTTGCCAACCCGAACAGGCGTTCCTTGACGGAAACAGGACCGAGGTCCCTTTCAATGTCCTTCAAAAACCGCCTTGCCTCGTTTCTACGTCCGGCATTCGGTCCAAAGAAGCTGGCAGCGTAAATGCCCGGGAGTGCACTCCTGACATAATCGCGCATCCGCTCCGCCCGGCCGCGCAACAGAGGGTTCGAGGAATCCTTCAGGTTGCGAAAGCCTTCGAACCATGCCCGCACCACGCGAACAAGGGACGGCCCAAGGCGTTCAAAGGCCTTCCGGTAGAGTTCACGCTGCATACTCTCGAGCGCCCTTGGGCTGAAATGGGGGTGCTTGAAGTGCATGGAGAACCCGTCAAAGGTGCGATAGTCCGGGTTTTCCCGGTAGGCTTCGAGGTAGCGCCCCTCCGCGATGACCTTGCGGTAGAAGGGAGTCCCT
Source organism: uncultured Desulfobacterales bacterium (assembly GCA_964450535.1). Classification (GTDB taxonomy): domain Bacteria; phylum Desulfobacterota; class DSM-4660; order Desulfatiglandales; family HGW-15; genus JAIPEI01. The sequence goes on along the minus strand of CAYVDE010000087.1, from coordinate 4,001 downwards.
GGAAAGGCGAAATAGATGAGGATCTGCCAGAGGGCCGGACCGAGCTTTACGAGCTTTGAAAAATCCTCCAGGACCTTTGAACGATCCTGGTAGGGAAAACCGATGATCATGGATGTGAGTATGGCCACGCCGCGCGATTTCAACCCCTCATAGAGCACATCCAGGTCAACGCCCTTGAGCTTTTCATATCCCGACCCTGTGCCCTCAAAGGCTGTCCAGATAATGTCGAATCCCATTTCCGCGATCTCGTCGGCCGTGAACTGTGATAGCCCCCTCACACTCCCAAACCCCATGATGGAAAGGGCTCTGCCCCCTTCACGAACACATGCGAGGAACTCCCTCGCCCTTCCGGCGTGAATAAAAAAATCTTCATCGATCACGATGAACCCGCTGAGATCATCGCCGGCCTCCCTCGCTTTTCGCTCCATGAGCAGAATCGTATCGTAAAGCTCCTTTCCGCTTTTCACAAAAGGTACATATTTGCGATTGAAGAAATGTGAGGTGCAGCAGAAGTCGCAGCCATTGGGGCAGCCAAGACCACCGGTGATGTGCGCCACCTTGCTTTTAAGAGGGTACGAGAAGATACGAGGCGATTCAATGGGTGCGTAAGGGTGACGGATGGGGCGGTCCTGGTTCTCTCCCAGGAGCCTTCTCATGAACCCGATGCCTTCTTCCCGACAGATGAAATCCCCAAATGGAGCCAGCTCATGATCAGGAAGAACCGTACCATATCCCCCCAGAACTATCTTTGCTCCCGGAGAATGCTTCCGTATGAGACCACTCATCACTCGAAGTTTGTGGAAAGTGGCCACAACGAAATTGATTCCTATGTATTCATAGGCACGGCCCTTTATTTCACGAAGAAACTCGCGCTCCGATGGGTAGTGGAGAACTACAGATGGGGTTTCGACGTTTTCAGCTATATAGTCAAGCCCCCAGCAGCGGATCACCTGGCGGTAGCTGAAGATGCCTTGGCTTCGAGTCACCTGGGCGTGAAACAGCTCGGCCCCTACAGAGTCCCCTTCACCATTTCCCCCAAAGGGACGACAAACGGTTGTGAGCAGCAAGTCAGGCACTTCAAGGTCCTTCCCTCAACAATCAAAGCCCAAGGTGAAACAACAGATACAACAAAAGAGCACTCGTTTCAAGTATGGGGGCGCCGCACGGCGACCGCAGGTTTCTCTCGTGGGACCTGGGCTGCCCAAACGGTACGAGACCCTGTCTGGCCATGGTCACCAGCGAGTTCAGGGCTTACTGCTTCTTGGGAAACCAGGGGATAAAAGCACTCGTCCGCACCTTGTAGGCCCTGTAATCCGGTCGCTTTTCCTCGATGTTCCTTTCCAGAAGGGTCACCCCTGAGACCTTAAGCAGCAGGAAGGTTATGGTGAGCGGGCTGACGATGGTCCACAAACTGTTCGGGGTTGAAAGTGTGATCAGGAAGATGCCCCACCAGACGAGGCATTCCCCGAAGTAGTTCGGATGGCGGGTGGTCGCCCAGAGCCCCTTGTCCATGACCTTGCCCTTGTTGACCGGGTCTGACTTGAACCGGTGGAGCTGGAAGTCGGCCGTGGTCTCGAAAACAAAACCCCCAACCCAGAGCAAAAGACCCGCCCAGTCCGTCCAGCGAAACCCTTGGGGCTCTGCTGCCATCACCCCCACCTGGACCACAAGGGATATGACCCACATGAGAACCCCCTGGAGCAGAAACACGGTGAAAAGGCTTACCCACCAGTATTTTTCTCCATACTGTTCCCTCCATTTCCTGTATCGGCGGTCTTCCGGCCCGCCTCTCTTCCTGTAACCGATGTAGGCCGCCAGCCTGAGTCCCCAGAGGGACACAAGGACCGCAATGAGGAGGTCCCTAGGGAGTGCGCCTTGGCTCTGAAAAAAGGTAAGCCACGCCAGGAGCACGAAACCCAGGCCCCAGAAGACGTCCGCGATGCTCGCATCCTTAAGTACCAGGCTGATGAGCCAGACACAGACCATTGCGGCTGAAATGACGGCCAGATTGATTCCCAGAAGTGTCACGGTTTCGCTCATGATAATCTCCTTTTGAGGTCGTTCTGCTGCAGAGCCGGGCCTTCTTTGCCTGAACCTTCCGGGAAGCTTTTCCCGGCATCCACAGCCCTCCTGATCTCCTCGTGAGTTTGGCTGTCTATCGGGTAAAAAAGGGCGATAACAAGGGCCACGATGTTGCAAAGCGACGGTACCAGTGCATAGAGGATCTTGAGCATCAGGACTACCTGCTCCGGCTGGGCCGCATTGGGCACATAGCCCGCTCTTCCCAGCAGGGACAGGGCCAGGCCCACGCCAAGGGCAGCCGCCAGTTTCTTGGCGATGGACCAGAGTCCGATATAATGACCCTCGCGCCTGTCGCCCGTCAGCAGTTCGTCATAGTCGATCACATCCGCCTGCATGGCCGAAGGGATGGCGACGGTGGCCCCGAATCCAATGCCCGAGACAATCACCAGGACCCCGTATAAGAAGGCGTCTTCAGGACCCAGAAAAAAGACCCCGGTGAAGGCCCCTGTGTTGACGGCCATGGAGAGGATCCATGAACGTTTCTTGCCGATGCGTTTTGCCAGCAAGACCCAGCCCGGCAGGAAAAAGATGCCGGTTATGAAGTAGAGTCCCAGGAAGAGGTCCGCCATTGGTGAATGGAGCACGTATTGCACATAGTAGAGGATGAGTGTGGCCGGCAGGTTGTTTCCGAAGGCGGCGATGGTGTAGGAAAAGAGGAGGATCATAAAGGGCCTGTTTTTCAGGACCACCGTAAGGCCCTTTCTGAAGCTCGTTCTCTCAAGGGCGGTTTCCCTGGCTTTTTCGCGTATGGAGAAGACGCACCACCCGCAGAAAAGGATCACCAAAGGGGCGTAAAAGATTGAAATCCAGAAAAATTTCGCCTGCTCATCCGCCGGAGAGGCTGAAAGTCCCAGGAGGCTGGACACTACGGCCGGAGAGGCGGCCGCCACAAGAGTACCCGCAATGAGTGCCCCATCTCGCCAGGCAAAGAGGCCGATCCTTTCGTGGTAGTCAAAAGAGATCTCCGGTCCCAAAGACTCGTAAGGGACCTCCACAATGGTCCAGAATAGAAACACGCAGAAAAACCAGAACCCGAACCAGGCCGTCTCATAGGTAGGAGGTCTATCCGGCGGGTTGAAGAGACAATAGATGGCCACGGCCAGGAGCAAGGAGCCCCCTAGAATGAAGGGGCGGCGGCGTCCGAAACGAGTTTCGGTTCTGTCGGAGAGGATGCCTGTGAGGGGATCGGTAACCGCATCAAACAGCCTTATCCCGAGGATGAGGCCCCCGATGACTCCGATGTGAACGCCCACCACGTCCGTGTAGAACTTGGGGATGTAAATGTATATGGGGATGCCCACCAATGCCAGGGCAAAGGCGGGAGCGGCATATGCCAGCTGCAGAGAAACGGTTATGTTCCTCCCGACGGGTTCCTTCATGACGGATCAACCCTTTTCAGCACATACCCCCTTTTCCAGGATCCTACTGAAGATATATTCATCTCGATGGATCCCCGCCCATGGAGACCGCGCCGTTGAAGTGCCTTAGGGCATGAGCATGTCCCTGAATCACTCCGGGCTTCGCCGGATTGGCGGTCAAAGGCTGATATAAGCAGGTATCAGTGGAAACACCCTTTCATTCTAAGGCGCTTTTTCGGGAAATCAAATCCAGTTGTAGGGGAACGGGGCTCTTCGACGATTGTAAATGACTGGGGAATTGATTATTATCTAATCTCCATCCAGAAGGGGCTTTCTGAATTGGAAACTTGAAAGTGACCAAGGCTTCTTATCAAGGGCCGAGATCATCGGCTTCGGCGTGGAGGGAATAACCATGACGTGGATACAATGGGCCAAAATCTATGCACTGAGCCTTGCAGTCTTTCTTGTTGTGGATTTCACCTGGCTGGGTGTAGTTGCCAAGCCATTCTACCAGCGCCTTCTGGGCCATTTGTTCAGCGAACGGGTGAATTGGCCGGCTGC
>CAYVDE010000086.1:0-13523 GCA_964450535.1 uncultured Desulfobacterales bacterium | reverse complement strand
GGAAAAGGCGAGGATTTAACCAAACTGAAGGAATGTCTATCAGCCGCTTGTGTGCATCGCTTGGCTTGGTGTCTTCGGAAGCCCAGCCTACACCTTCATTTTGGGTCTTGCCCTTCGCCCAATATCGTATAAGATAATAACGGTCAGGGTGAAGCCCGTGCCTTGGGGTCGTGTGTTCACGGTATCCCACGCTAAGGTGTTCCTGCCCATTCGGCCGTGTTGCCTTGAATTCCTTCATTTTGGGCGCCTCCGGTCCCGGTGAAAGGATAGTGAAAGTTTTTTCGCGATACTCAAGGATTTTTCGGGCACTTACAGGAAAAAGGAGGGCCCAATGCAGTCCAGGGAAAACGGTCGCAACACCGGTCGGTGGGTACCGGCGGTGAGGGTCATGGTGCTGGCCCTCGGTTTCACACTGTGCTTTTCGCCTGCCTGGTCCCTGGACTCCGGACCGCCCGAGCGAACTGTCAAACTTATTTTTATTCACCACTCCTGCGGCGAGAACTGGCTTGCAGACAGTCACGGCGGCCTGGGAAAAGCCTTGTCCCAAAACCGTTACTTTGTGAGCGACACGAACTACGGCTGGGGCCCGAACTCCATCGGCGACCGGACGGATATCCTGGACTGGCCCGAATGGTTCCTTGGACCCCAAAGCGGGAATATACTGCAGGCGCTTTTTCGGGAGAGGAGCAACCACAGCCCTTACACGCGCATGACATCCGATCCGGGAGGGGAAAATGAAGTGGTGATGTTCAAGTCGTGCTTTCCCAACTCGAACCTCGCAGGCCGCCCCTCGGATCCGCCAAAGAAGGGGTCCGGTCTGACTGTGGGGCATGCCAAGGCCGTGTATACCGATCTACTCCGGTTTTTCGCCAACCGGCCGGACAAACTCTTCATCGCAGTCACGGCGCCCCCTGTCCAGGACTCTACAATGGCAGCCAATGCCCGGGCCTTCAACTCCTGGCTCGTCAAGGATTGGCTTCGGGGGTATAAGGGAAGCAATGTTAGGGTCTTTGATTTCTATAACGTCCTGACAGGAATTAACAACCACCACCGGGTCGGCCGGGAAGGAATCGAGCACATAATCGGCGATAAACGGAATACACTCCACTTCCCGACCAACGGGGACGATCACCCCTCTCCGGCCGGCAACCGAAAAGCCACAAAAGACTTTGTCCCCTTGCTGAATTCTTATGTGAACCAATGGCTGGCGACCGGGCCGCCCAAGCCGCCGCCGGGAGCGACACCCGCCGCTGAAACCCTTGAGAACGCCCGGGCAAGTCTTTCGGCGGGAGGTGCCGCCTTAGAGCCCCCCGGCCTTATCGACGGCTTCGAAGGGGACGTATCGGCATGGACCTCGTTTCTGGACCACGAGAAACCGACAAGTCTCGATTTCACCCAGGATCGTGAGGTCGTTCACAACGGGAAGGCGTCCCTTAGGATCACGTACCGCGTGGCTGCGGAGAGCTGGGCCACGTGCAGCCTGGTCTTTGACCGGCCCACGGACTGGACCTCCGGCGGCGGCTTGCGTCTCTTTGTCCGGACGAGCCGGCCGGGGACGTCTTTCGCCGTGGTAGCCTACCAGGGCGCCACGCCGGACTCGCTCTCCCACTTCGAGTTCCGCCTGGAACCGGAGCCGGGTGACTGGCGGTGCGTGGACATTCCATGGGAGCGGCTGGCAAGACCCGCCTGGGAAGGGAACGACACGGACCGGTTCGATCCTTCAAAGGCCATGGGAATGGCCCTGGTATTTGAAGGCGGGGAAGGTACGCTCTGGGTGGATGACATCTCCCTTAAAAAAATGATGGACTGATGACGGTCCGTGTGCAGGAAGAAACACCTTCTGCTTCGAGTCCCCGGGAAGCGCCCTGAATATCAACGGACCACCAGCACCGGGCAGGGCGACGCCTCCAGAACCCTGTGGGTCACGCTTCCCAGCAGCAGCCCTTCAAGGTCAGTCCGCCCTCTGGACCCCATGACCACCATGTCGCCGGCTTCGGTCTTGGCCACCTCCAGGATAGCCCCTCCTGCGGGGCGCTCCAGCAGCCTCTCGGTGAAAGAGACTCCGGACTCACGGATAATCTTCCGGTACGGATCCAAAAGCCCATTGGCTTCTTCGATAATGTCCGTTACCACCTTCTGGTAGTAAGGATCACCGAGAATGGATGGAAACCGCCGGTGACAGTGTATCAAGATTATTTCGCTTCCCATGGCCTTTGCAAGATCCACGGCATAGGAGGCGGCTCGATCTGAGTGCTCGGATCCGTCCACCGGCAGGAGAATGGTATCGATCTTCATGGCAAACCTCACTTGACGAAATCCAGCTTGTGCTCGCCCGGGGGAATGGCAGGATCTGGATATAGAGAAATCTTCACGCCGTAACGGTTCTCGAGTTCCAGCAACTCCTTCCTTTTCCTGTTCTGGAGATAGGAGGCCACCTCCGCGCAAAGCCTTCCTTCGACCTGGGTGATGTCTCCCTTGGAGAGTCCTACCCAGATCCTGCGCATGACTGAAACAGCTGCGGACTCCACCGACATCACCATACCCCGCCCCTGGCAGTGGGTGCATACATGATACGTCTTGGACTCGAGGGAAGGGCGCAGCCTCTGGCGCGACAGCTCCAGGATCCCGAACTTGGACATGGAGGAGGTGTCGGTCTTGGCCCGGTCCTTCTTCATCTCCTCCCGCAGGGTCTTTTCCACCTCACGGTTGTGCTTGCGATCCCTCATATCTATAAAATCCACCACGACCAGGCCGCCGATGTCCCGGAGCCTGAGCTGTCTCGCTATCTCCTGAGCCGCTTCCATGTTGGTCCGAAACGCCATATTCTCAACGTCCTTGGCCATCTTTCCCTTGCCCGAGTTGACATCTATGGCAATAAGGGCCTCGGTAGGATCTATTACAATGGTTCCGCCCGACTTGAGAGTGACGCGGTTGCGGTAAATGCTCTCGATCTGGTCCTCGATCTCGTACCTGTCGAAGATGGGGACCGTGTGCTTGTACAGCTTGACCCTCCGCTGGTGTAAGGGGGAGATGATCTTCATGTACTCCTTTATCTTACTGTACGTATCTTTTTCGTCCACGAGGATCTCGGACACATCGCTCGTGAAGTAGTCTCTCAGCGTTCGGAAGCAGAGGTCCTGTTCCTTGTGAATCAGAGAGGGGGAGGGTGCATTGCTCACGCGCTTCTTTATTTCGCGCCACATGCGAAGGAGCCGGTTCAGGTCCTTGGAGAGCTCACGCTTGCTCTGGCCCGCGGCTACGGTCCTGACGATGTATCCGATCTCCTCGGGCAGGGTCATCTGTGCCATAATCTCCTTGAGCCGCTGCCTCTCGGCCTCGTCCTCGATCTTTCTCGAAACACCGTTTATTATACGGCCCGGAGTCAGCACCAGGTACCGGCCGGCGAAGGAAATGTATGTGGTCAGGTGGGCCCCTTTGCGGCCGGGCATCTCCTTGGTAACCTGCACAAGAAGCTCCTGCCCTTTCTTGAGGACCTTCTCTATGGGCGGCACGCCTTTGCCGGGGTCTTCGGCTGCTCCCCACTGAAAGTATTCAGGATGAATGTCGCCGGCGGGCAAAAACCCGTTCTTCTCCACGCCGAAGTTGACGAAACACGATTGAAGGCTGGGCTCTATGCGCTCCACCACACCCCTGTAAATGTTTCCCACACGCTGTTCGGCCATGGTGGTCTCGATATGAAAGCCATCCAGCATTCCGTCTTTGGTAAAGGCGACCCGGAACTCTTCCGGATCGACCGCGTTTATCATCATTTTAGTTGTCATAAGCTTCCTTGAGAATTGATTGGAATGGCCAGGTGAAAAGCACGTCGAGGCTAGGCCTCCCGGTGCTCTTCGTTTTTGGCGCTGCGTTCCTTGTGTTGTTGGGCCTGGTACATGAAAGTGCGTATGGCCGCCTCACGTCCCGGCTGATAGGTTCCGTCGTATGCCGTGTCCAGGTAGGGAAGATGATAACGGTTTACAATGGGCCGCACAATGGCGGAGGTGATGGTGCTGGGCATGCAGGTGAAGGGGTACACATTCACCACCCCGTTGAAGCCCTCTTTCATGTATTCCATTATGCCGGCAACGCTCAGGCATGCTTCAGTACCAACTTCGAAAGAAAACAGGTCCTTTTCCACCAAAACCTTTTCCAACTCGCTCACTCGGTGATCACCGGGCAAGTCCAGTATGGATTTCATGCGCAGGTAAGCCTTGTCCTGCTTTTTCTGCTGGTACATCAAGTTTGCGCCGTAAGAGAGTATTTTTGACAGATAACCGCGGACCTCGCCGATCCGGAAAAGCCGCAAGTTTCTCGCCAGGCCTATACGCGCTTCACGCATTCTATCATAGGCCGTGTAGTTAACCCATTCGGCGATGGAGGCGTTGACCACTTCGGCTCCGTATCTTTCCAGAGCCCTGATAACGTCCTGGTTGGACTGGGTGTGGGTCCTCAGGTAGATTTCCCCTACAATACCTATAAGCGGCTTACGGGGAATATCCGGATCTATGAGGTCTTTTCCCCTGCGCACGAAATCTTCCAACCGGTCAAGCACTGCGTCGAACTCCTTATCGGCTGCATGCTGCAGAAAGGCGTCGGACAAGGATGTGACAGCCTCGTCGATCAGGGAATCGGCAAGGCCGGGCCCGCGCTCGTAAGGGCGAACCCGCCAGAGGAGCCTGTCGAGGATGTCGCCTGTCACCACCGACAAGTAGGCCGCTTTCCGGAAATCGGTGGTTTTTTCTTTCTCGATCATACCCGCAGGCGAGTAGGCGTTGTCGGACGTCAGAGACCCGATCTTCAGGTCTTGCAGGCCGGGCAGTGAATCCAGCACAATCCGCTGGAATTTATTATACATCCCAAAGCGGCAAGGGCCACCGGCTTCCGGCATGAAATAGATATAGTCGTCGGTATTGAAGGCCTCTCCCAGGCGCTCCCGCTCATCTTCAAGAAACTGGAGGATGTCGCCTGTGGTCACCTGGCAGGGAAAGCACTCCTTGCCGGAGGTGAACTCTCTTCCGAGATCCATCCCCCTGTAAGTATCCATGACCCTGGCCGGGACACCGAAAGCCTGAAAAACCGCTGCAAGCAGGTGGGATCCGATCCGGTTCATCTGTGGAATCAGGAATGTCTTGTCCCGTGCGCTGAATGTGCCTACTTTGCTGGAAAGGGTGTGAAAGGTCGATTCCGATTGGGTCTGCATGGTTTCCTCAGTTGGAGAGTTTGAGCTCGTCCGAGCACTCTCGACCAAGCTCCTCCATGGCGTTTTCAATAACATTACCGTAGGCCTCGAGGCGCGTCATGACCCCTGCCACGGCGCTGTGTTCGTCGAGTTCCAGTATGAGATACGGCTTGTTGCCCATGACATACCTGAAAAAGTGTTCCACGAATGAATCCGGGCCGCAACTGAAGTTCGTTACATGGAGCCCGAACATATTGGGGTGCCTGCGGATAAACTTCGCGGTCCGCAGGATCCGCGCACCAAGTCCCCAGTACATGGAAGGAAAATCGGACAAGTCGACTCCGGTCACATCCACGAAATCCATGGGCATGGCTGAAACGCCTATCTTGGCAAGGTTCCGGCCCAGCCTAAGATTTAGACGTTCGTCGTAGAGGTTGTAGGGCCGTCCTGTAACGATCACGAGCGGCTCGGAAGGGTCATGCCTGTCCAGCACCTCCAGGCCGGCGTCACAAAGCTCTCTGGTGAATGCCTTGTCTGCCTCAATTCCTTCTCGAAGCGCTTCAAGAATCAGGGATCTCTTTCGGTTGAGGGCAGAGGAAAGCTGGTCTGCAATCTCAAGAGCCATCATTTCCGGGTCGTTTCTCATGTGGATAACGGCGTGAAGCACGTCCTGCTTTCCCAGATCAAGGGCCATCTGAAGCATGTACCGGTTTGATTGAACAAACGGGCAGAAGAAACCGCTTTCGCCGGCGCTCATCGTGGGCATGTTCACGATGCTGGGAAGAAAAAGGTAGCGCGTGCGACCCAGGAGCGTCTTGACATGCCCGTGGGAAACCTTGACCGGATAACAGGTCTCGGCGGTCACGCTCTCAATGCCGGCGCTCGAAATCGACGCATTGGTAGGGGGAGTAAGAACAAGGCGATAACCCAGCCGATCGAAGAAGTGGGCCCAGATGATGCCGGTCTGGAACAGGTAGAGGCCCCTCTGCATTCCAACGGTAGGTCGACCGTCAACCTCTTTTAGGACCTCTTCGGAGCCGAGTTGGCGGAAAAGGCCTTCCATGTGCCGGTTCCAGATCGTGTCGCGTAGTTGGAACAGGTCTTCCTTTTTTCGGCCTTCAACCGCCCTGGTCTCGTAGCGACCGCACTCACCTCCCCAAATGGTCTTTTTACCGCCGAAATTATAGATCTTCAATTTGCACCGGTTGTGGCAGTTGGGATCGGCGCGGCACACTTTCTCTTCGTAATCCATGGAGTCGTCAACAACATCGTCGAGTCCCCGGAACGAGCTTTTCCGCGTTCCTTCGGCCCTCATCTTTTCCTGCACACTGACAGCGGCGCCGAAGGCGCCAAGGACTTCGCGGTGCAGCGGGACGGTCACGCCGCGCCCGAGAACATTCTCGAACGCGCCGACCACTCCTTTGTTGAGAGAAGGGCCTCCGAGGAACATAACCCTCCGGCCGATCTTCCGCTTCCCCACCACCCGGTTGAGGTAATTGTGTACAACCGCGTAACAGAGACCCGCAATCAGGTCACGGGTCTCCACGCCCTTCTGATGGTAGGAAACCAGGTCGGATTCCATGAACACCGTGCATCTCTCAGCCAACTTCACCGGCCGGTCTGATGACAGCGCTATCTCCTGGAACTCATCCACGATGCTGATCCCGTATTTGTTGGCCAGCTCGTGCAGGAAGCTGCCGGTACCCGCGGCGCACACCTTGTTCATGTCGAAATCCAGGGGATAACGGTTTTCTATGTAGATGTACTTGGAGTCCTGCCCCCCTATCTCGAAGATCGTGTCCACGTCGGGATCCATCTCCGTGGCTCCCCTTGCGTGGGCCGTGATTTCGTCTATGATTAGATCTGCGTTGATAAACGTGCCTACCACGTTTCGGCCCGATCCGGTGGTGGCGGTACCCCGTATGTGGATCCGTTCTCCCAGGTCATCGCGAATGGTGCGGAGAAGCTCCTTGGTTACCTCGACGGGCTTGCCCCTCGTATGTACATAACTCTTATGAAGAATCCTTTTTTCTTCGTCTATGATCGCGTATTTAGTGGTCGTGGAACCAATGTCGATCCCAAGATAGACAGGCGTCGTTTTGGAAATCTTCGAGTCCTCGATCTCGTTGGTCTCAGGAAAACAGGTCTTCACCAGCGTGAGGCGGCGCGCCACGGGAAGGTCGGTAATCACCGTCTCGTAAGCGGGCTCCAAGGCCTCTATGTCCGGGAAGGAGGACCTGGCCCCCTGCCTCAAGGCCTGAAGTGCTACACCGAGGGCGCCCAGCGAGGTGCTGAGGGGTGGAACTTCGAGATTCGGGACATATGCCTTAAGGGCTCGAACCTGAAGCTCGTTCAGCGAAAGCCCGCCCAGAAACAATACGGGATCCTGAAGGAGGCGGTTGGATACGATGGTGCTCATGTAGTTGCGGGCATTCCCGACGTGAAGGCCGTAAATGATGTCTTCCAGCCTCTCACCCTTGTTCTGAAGGTGAATCATGTCGGACTTCGTGAAAACCGTACAGCGGCAGGCTACGTTGGCCGCCTGGTTGCTCGTGAGCCCCAGCCGGATGAAATCCTCGAGAATGCCGTCCAGACGGTCCTGGGAAATGCTCTCTTCCCGCCTGTAGAGTGCTGTGGCCAGGCGCTGGGCCTGCTGGTCTATGAATGAGCCGGTCCCTGAAGCGCATGGGCCGTTTGTGTTGAAGTTATCGAGTTCCCATCCATGGGAACCATAATTGATCTGGAACAGAGAGGTGTCTTGACCTCCCATGCTGATGATCGTGCGCACATCAGGCCGGACATGAACCGCTCCCAGGACCTGGCTGATGGTCTCGAACTCGTAGAATGAATCCAAACGCCCGCTGATTCCCCTTGCGTGGTTCCCGGTAAAAGCCACCGAGACAATATTCTCCCTCCCCAGCATGGTATAGATTTCACCGATAACCCGCCGAATCTCCGTCTCGAGCCTTCCCAGGTGACGCCTGTAGGGAAGCTCATAAACGACCTCTTCCCGCTGGTTGATCACCACGCCGTTCAGGCTGACCGAACCCGCATCGAGGCCCACCACATAACGGTCTCCTTCACTTGTCATTGCAATGCGATCCCTTTTCCCAATAATTCGCTTGAATATCCCTGTCCCGCGCCTACAAAGCGCTGAAGTAAACCTCTCCCTCGTGTTCCCGTGATCGAAGGATCCCCTGGTTTACGAGTTTCTGAATAATGAGGCCTGCGTCTTTCAAGGGAATGGAAAGCGAATCGGCTGCGTCTTTGACCCGGATAGGCCTCCTCTCTGCCATGCCGCGGATCGCCCGGGAAAGCTCCGTCTGTTCAGCTGTTCCCTTGCCCTGCGGTGAATCAGCGATGATTTCCGCCTTCCTACCCAAAAAACCTCTTATCTCTTCCAGCCGTTTGATGTCAAGGGCTACGGCCTCTCTTGAGGAAGGAGGTCGCGCCACTGTATTCAACTGGATTAGATCCGGCACTATACGGTCGAGCGCATGTCTCAGGCCTTCGATCTCTTCATCGCTGTCGTTGATCCCTTTCAGCAGCACCACCTCAACGGCAAGATCCCCTTTAAAACCCTCTCTGAATTTTGCCAGCCCTTCTATGACGGCCGCGACGCTCAAATCCGCATGGGGCCGATGAATACGCTGAAAAGTCTTTTCAGAAACAGTGCAGAGAGTCGGCATAACCAGGTCCGCGTCGATGATGCGTTCACGCACGTCCTTTCTCCACAGTAAGGACCCGTTCGTGAGGACTGCGACTCGTATGTCCGTCAACTCCCTCGCCCGCTCAATGACCTTATGGATCCCTGAGTGGAGGGTGGGCTCACCTGATCCTGAAAAAGTCACCACATCAGGCGTAGAGGATGCCAATCGCTCTTCCAGTTCCTTTATGACTTGTTCTGTGGGGTTAAAAACCCCGGGGACGGAAGTCTTGAAGGTGGTCTTACCCACCTGACAGTAGATGCAGTCATAACTGCACGTCTTGAGCGGGACGAGATCCACGCCCAGTGAACGGCCCAGCCTTCTCGAAGGAACCGGTCCAAATACATATGCCATGGTTGAATACCTCTCGGGCGGCCGTTCACGAACGGCCGTTTATATCGCCACAAAGGTCGCAGAAAACCGCTCAAACACCTGAACACCCCAAAACCTTCATCTCGGCCTCAATGCGCGTCCGCCCATGTCAACCCGAATCCCGTATCCACCTTCAAAGGAACATCCAGTTCATGCACACCTTCCATCTCCCGGCAGGCGAGCCTGCGGACGGAATCCAGTTCTTTCTCCGGCACCTCGAAAAGCAGCTCGTCGTGAACCTGAAGAATCATTCGCCCCTTAAACCCTTCATCCTCAAGGCCGCGATGAATGCAAATCATGGCCTTCTTAATAAGGTCCGCCGCGGTCCCCTGAATTGGTGTGTTAACCGCCATTCGCTCTGCTTCACCTCTGACAAAACGGTTTCGGTGATGGATGTCGGGGAGGTACCGCCTCCTGTTAAAGAGGGTGGTAACGTAACCATCCCGCTTTGCACGTTGGATCATTTCCTCCCGGAAACTCAGCACCCCCTCGTGTTTCCGGTAGTATCTCTCGATATACTCCTTGGCCGTAGAGTGGTCAATACCGAGTTCTCCGCTTAACTTGTGTGGACCCATCCCGTAAATGATGCCGAAATTGATGGCCTTTGCGATCCTGCGCATTTCCGGTGAAGGAGGCCCTTTTTCCACGGCAAAGAGTTCGGAGGCCGTCCTCGCATGGACATCCTCATCGTTACGGAAGGCCTCAATGAGGGCGGCGTCTCCTGAGTAATGGGCGAAAACTCGAAGCTCGATCTGGCTGTAGTCCGCTGAAAGGAGGAGGTGGCCGCGTTCGGCCACGAACCCTTTACGAATATCCCTCCCTTCAGGTGTTCGTATGGGGATGTTCTGAAGGTTCGGATTGCTGCTGCTGAGTCGACCTGTGGCTGTGACCGCCTGGTTGAAAGACGTGTGGACTCGTCCTGTCTCCGGATCCGCCATTTTAACGAGGGAGTCAAGGTAAGTGGACTTCAGCTTGGACAGGCTCCGGTATTGCAGCAGCAGTTTCGGAATTCGGGACTCCATTGCCGCAAGCTTATTGAGTACTCGAGTGTCCGTGGCATAAGCCCTGGTTTTGGACGTCTTGCCCTGAGTCGGGAGTCCCAGCTTTTCGAAAAGCACAAAACCAAGCTGCTGTGAAGAGTTGATGTTGAACTCCATTCCAGCCTCTGCGTAGATCTCGGACTGAATCCGGGCCAGTTCTTCGGAGAATCGATTCGACATACGTTCAAAGGCTTTCGAATCCACCCGGACCCCGATCGCCTCCATTTCCACGAGGACCGGCAGGAGCCCCATCTCCAGATCGTAAAACAACTCCTGGTTTCCCGCTTCCTTCAACCGATCATCCAGCACCTTCATGAGACGAAGCGTGACTTCGGCATCCTCGCAGGCGTATTCGGCGGCCCGTTCCACCGGCACCTTCGAAAAAGGCACTTCTTTCCCGCCCCGCCCCACAACGTCATGGTAGGCTGTGGTGCTGTAATTGAGATGCTGCCGGGCCAGTGCATCGAGATTGTGCTGGCGCATTCCTGGGTTGATCACGTACGAAGCTATCATAGTATCAAAGATTATACCGCGAACATTAACACCGTGCCTCTTGAGAACCAGGGCGTCATACTTGATGTTCTGCCCCACCTTTTGTATCTCGGGGTCTTCCAGCACCGCCCGCAGAATATGCCGGGCGCGCTCCCAGCCTGCCTGCTTTTCCGTCCCCAGATCCTCGTGGGCGACCGGGACGTAGGCGGCGGCACCCTCTTGGCAGGAGAAGGAAAGTCCCACCAGGGCGGCCTGATGCGGGTTTGTGCTCGTGGTCTCCGTGTCCATGCTGACTATGCCGGCCTTGCGGATCTCAAGCGCAAGGGTCTCGATCTCCTCTTCGGTCGAACAGATCCTGATTTTCCTGCCCTGGCCTTCGGACGGTGTCTTCGGGGCGAACTGCTCCCACAACCCGCGAAATTCCAGTTCCTGAAAGACCGAAGCCAAGGCTTCGGCATCCGGGGCACCCACCTTCAGGCTCTCCACCGGCACATCCACCGGCACGTAGCGGTCAATGGCCACCAGTTTCCGGCTGAGCAAAGCGTTTTCACGGCCATCGGCCAGGTTTTTCCTCAAGGCCTTCTGTTTTAATTCCTCAAGATTCTCGTAGACCCCTTCAATGCTCCCGTAGTCCCGAATTAGTTTTTGGGCCGTCTTTTCTCCCACGCCGCGCACCCCGGGTATGTTGTCGGAAGTGTCTCCTGCAAGTCCCATCAATTCCACCATCTGCTCCGGCTCCAGCCCTCCGTAAGCCTCCTTGAAGGCTTTATAGTCCGTGGTCTTGTCCCGCATGGGGTCCCAGAGGCTGATAAGAGGAGATACTATCTGGCGAAAATCCTTGTCTCCGGTGACTACTACGACCCGGTAGCCATGCTCCTCGGCGCATCTCGCAAGGGTCCCTATGAGATCGTCCGCTTCATATCCTTCCATCTCGAGCATATTCAAGTTCAGGCCCCTGACAATCCGCTTGATATAGGGAATCTGCACGATCAGGTCCTCGGGGGCTGAAGGGCGATTGGCCTTGTATTCCTCATAAAGGTCATGCCGGAAGGTCTTTCCCTTGGCGTCGAACACTACGGCCAGGTATGACGGTTCCTCGTCCTTAACAAGTTTCAGGAGCATGCGTACAAAACCGTATACGGCATTGGTGGGAAGACCGCTCGAGTTGGCAAGATTTCGAATGGCATGATAGGCCCGATGGATATAGGAACTCCCGTCAACAAGAAAAACCTTTTCTTTCCAGGTCATTAGAACCCTCCGTGTCCAGGTCGGGGGTGAGTAGAGGTTCGGCTGATAATAACACAGGGAGCAGTTGCTGGCATGCCGGTACTGCGAGAGTTCGAGGATGCGTAAGACGGCGGAAACCCTCCATGAGGGAGCAACCTTGTCCGGTATGTTATCCTGGCCCGGCCTGAGGTTGGTCACGAAGCCCCGGTTTCGCTCCCTGCATCAAACGGAGGGACCTCTCCCTCCTTCAGGAATGCCTCAAAATCCTGATCGGAAAACCGGAAATCCAACTTTGGGGTGGGAGGCGTTTTCCATCGCGGGCGAATCTGGTCGACCGGGCGGCGCTCCGCCTTTGCCGGTTCCCGTTCGGTGAGCACCGGACAGGTTGCTATGGTAAAGCCGATGCGGAGACCGTTGTTTGTATAAACCACATCATCGATAAACCAGCCCAGGTGCTTTCCATTGATACCATAGACGTGTTCATTCTCATAGATGTAGGCAACGGCCCGCCCGTTCCAAAGGAAAATGCTCCCATGGTAGTCGTAATGGAGATAGGCGACCGGCCTGCCGTTCTGATCAAAAAGGGTTCGATCCATCCTGTACGGCACCTTTCAGGGTCTTCATCCCCGAGCGGAGTTGTGACGGTTCTGGCCGTGGGGCCGGCGCCGCTGAAACACACGCGTGATTTCTACTTGGCATAATCCACTGCACGAACTTCCCGAATCACCGTCACCTTGATTTGGCCGGGATACGTGAGCTCTTTCTCTATCTTTTTGGCGATATCTGAACAGAGCACATAAGTCTCGTCATCAGTAACTGCATTACCCTCCACCATAATGCGGATTTCACGGCCGGCCTGTATAGCATAGGACTTACTTACACCCTTGAAGGACAGGGCGATTTTCTCGAGGTCTTCGAGTCTCTTCACATAGGACTCTAGCATTTCCTGTCGTGCGCCGGGCCTGGCCCCGGACAGCGTATCCGCCGCCTGAACGAGAACGGCCAAAATTGTCTCCGGTGCGACCTCTTCGTGGTGGGCCGCAATGGCGTGGACAACCTCCGGAGCCTCACCGTACTTCTTGGCGAGATCCGCCCCGATCTGTGCGTGGGGACCCTCCACCTCATGGTCCACGGCCTTGCCGATATCATGGAGCAGTCCGGCCCGGCGGGCCTTTTTGATGTTGCCGCCCAGTTCGGCGGCCATCATCCCGCAAATAAAACTCACTTCCCTGGAGTGCTGGAGTACATTCTGGGCGTAGCTGGATCGGTATTTCAGGCGACCGATCAATTTAACCAGTTCCGGATGAATGCCATGGACACCCACATCGAAGGTCGCCTGCTCTCCCGCCTCCTTGATGCCAACCTCGATTTCATCGGTTACCTTCTGAACGATCTCCTCAATTCTTGCCGGATGGATGCGTCCGTCCTCAATGAGCCTTTCAAGGGCGATTTTGGCCACTTCCCGCCTGACCGGGTTGAACCCCGAGAGTATAACAGCTTCGGGCG
>CAYVDE010000085.1:0-13533 GCA_964450535.1 uncultured Desulfobacterales bacterium | reverse complement strand
GAAATCCTGGCCGCCCTAGGGTTCAAAATAGCCAGTGGGGTCTTACAGCCCGCCAACGCGTAACCTGCTGATATTGCGCGCTAATGGCGGCCCTCGTGCGCAGTTGGAGTGAAAGTAAAGCCCATGTCTGAGTTTGGATACCTTGGGACTCTATCCCGTGTGGAGATCTGATTTAAGCTTTTGAAAGCAGACTCAAATCCTTTTTAGGAAACGATGAAACAGATAGCCCGCAATAGCACCGTAAGCGGCACATTGGAGCAGCAGCCACTTCAAATGATCAGCGAAAAAAGGAACAAGCTGCCCGCCGAACAGCCAAGAGGCCATGCCAGGATACAGATAAGTGAGTGGAAATGCTTTTGAAAGCCATTGTATTGCCATGGATCCCTGCTCGATGTCATAAAAAAGACCGCTGAGCATGGTGGAAGCAATGAAGTAGATGGCGGCAACCATTACCGACTGGGATTGATTGCTGACGCTTGAGGATACGGCTATCCCCGCAAATGTGGAGGCTGACAGTGCGCATATTAAAATGATCAGGATTCTTATTGCGCCTGGCTTTGGATATATGTGGTAAAACTGCTGGGCGATCAGAAGCATAATAAGCATTTGAAATACGCAGGCAGTCAAAGGGAGCAAGCTTTTTCCAATGAATATGGAAATTGGTCTCATGTACGGTGCTGTCAGAATCACGTCTAAAGTGCGGGTGTTTTTTTCCCTTATGAGGCACGGCGTTGTGAGGATAAATGCTGTAAAAACGATTATCCATGACATGATGAACGGCAGGAGCTGGAGGGATTCGTTAAAAGCCTGGGGATAGTATTTGACGGGGACGTTTAATGACATGATCCCGTACGTCAATCCCAGCAGCAGTGGGGATATCTCTACCAGACTTCCGTCTAACTCCTTGAAAGCTTCTCTGTTATGGACAAGCAGTCCAAGCCGGGCCGCAATTGTTTCCACTGCTATGATACGATGAAAATTAGTCGCTGCTGTGTAAAACAGCCATTCATCAGGCTCACTTCCCTCCATGTTGAGCAAAAGATCATAGCCTTCTGATTCCATTACGCCTAACGGGTCAGCGGCAATCTCGCCGGCCTCGGTAACCTCAAGACCGGCGATTTCTCTCACAAGGGCGATGAAGCCATTATAGTTATCCGTCCACGCCTGTGAAGGCGTACCGGCAATCAAAATTTTAATAGGCATAACCCGCGTGTTCAAATGCCCAACCACGATCAACAGCAGGGACGGCAATACAAAAATCAATAAGATACCTTTGAAATTTGTTGCCAGTTCCAGAAGGTCTTTTCGAAATATTTTAACGGGACCTATGATGAGAGTCATAATGACTTTACGCATTGAATGACTCCTTCTTCAAGAAAGATAACCTTGTCGGTGAAAGGAAGCTCATCGGGAATGAAATTGGGCATGGAAATCACTGTAAGACTAAGATCGATCTGCATTTCGATTATCTTGTTGATGAGGATTTCCCGTTTTTTTTCATCCACCCCGGAAAACGGTTCATCTAAGAGGAGCCATTTCGGTTCAATGTCCAGTGCGGCAAGCACGGCTCCTATACGCTTGTACCCTCCTGAAAGATCAACGAAGCGTTTTTTTAAAAACGGATCCAAGTCGAGCCATGATGTTAGAAGCGGGTCTGTCTCCTCATTATTCCTGCAGTTGAAGAGACTGCGGCGAATCCTGAAATTGTCGATGAGGGAAAGATCATCATACAATCCTCCGCTTTGTGGCACGTACCCGAGGTTTTTGTTGATCAAATCGGAATCTAAAAAGATATAGCCCTTGTCAGGCGATATGATTCGGCCGCATAACCTTAGAAGCGTGGATTTTCCCGAACCGTTTGGACCGATGATCAAAACGACTTCTCCCTCATTGAATTCGAGAGACTCTATGCTCAAGACCTTCTGGCTGCCGTATCTCTTTTCGACAGCATTGAACCGGATGAGGCTTTTTTCATTTTTCACGACGAACCCAATTTGTTCCGGTGAATGATGACGGCATCTAACGTTATGAGGTTTTTATCATTCTTTCTTTCGAAATCCAGGGTAAGACTGATCGACGGGTGCTCTCTGAAATCATAGAGATAATACTTTATGGCATCTTCTATGGCGCTCTCTGGAGTGAGCAAGCCAATGGAGATGACGCGATCCATATTCATAAAGGCTTGGATCTCCTGGTTCTTGTTCCATTTGTTCGTCCCTTTATCAAAAGTATGGTCATTAGATAAGCTGTTTTTGCTGCTCTGGAAATTGTCGATTATCACCTTCAGATCCTTAGGATTGGTAGCTAAAATCAGGTCACCGCCTGTAAATATAAATGCCAGCCTGTAACGGTCGTTCATTAATATGTCTTGATCGTATTCTCCTGTTTTAAATCGGTATCGCAAATCGTTTTCCATGATCTTGGGGGCGATATATCCGATATAAAAATTATTATATTTTACTGTATAAAATATGTTATTAAAATGTCTGTTTTGAATGTTATTGATGTATATTACGCCATCTTTCAAAACATAATCATCAAAGTTAGAAAAGTCCTCTCGCGCTATGTAACCCATTTCTTTCAGGCGTTTTCCTGTATAGGTCTCCGGCACGCTTCCGACTCTCAATTCCGGGTTGTCCTGCAGCATGGCATCAAGGGCTTTTCTGAAAATAGCCAGATCACGCCTTTTTGCGAGCCGGATCCTGAGGTTATTGATCTTTTCCAACAATTGCTTTTCATTTCCCCAGATTTGAAACACGGCATCCGGCAGGCCTTCATTGTAGCCCGTTACTGCATAGGAAATCCTTTCCAACCCGTCAATGCCCCCAAGCTCCCAGAAAAAATCCTTGAAAACACTGTTGGAATAGGTTTCAAGCACTTCGCTCAGGTTGTCTTTTACAACCTCCATTCTGGACAGGTATCGTATGTATCTGGCTATGTCTCTTTGCTGAACAGAAAAGGAAAAGGCCGTATCCCGGAGAAGGTATTGATACCATTCTTGATGTTTTGGAGGGCTCTCAAAAAAGGAACGGATCAGGTCTATGCCTATTTTTTCGAACTGACCTGTGATGTTAAGTCGAATGCCGTCTTGTGTTAGATGTAATATAGCTGAAACAGCGTGCAGAGGGGAGAAGAATGTCGGCCTGAAAAAAATATATAAGGATTGTCCCTGGGAAATTGGAGACTCTAAATCTTGAAATGCATTTTTGTAAAGAGCGTCATTTTTTCTGTAAAAGTCCAGGTTCTTCTTCTGATTTTGAAGACTCCTCGTTATCATGCCGAAATCCGTGCAGAAAATGCCGAGGTTGGGTTCGGGGAATGACAGATAGATTTCATCATTAAAGGATAGGCAGGTGTAGTTTCTGCCATCAAGGCTGGGTATTTCTTTTTTTAAAATTTCCTTCTTATCAAGCTCCGTCACTGAAGCAATCAAATCGATGAACGCATCCTGATTTTTCAGGTGAACTAGCCACAGGACCCGGGGCTTGTTCTTGAGTGCCTGTATGCTGAATATTGTGCCTTTTTTAATGTCCAAGCCGAACTGTTCCAGATCGCCCGCACTTTTGATGGGTTGTTTTGTGTGGTCATGCTCAGCAATTTGTTCCTGAATTGCCTTGAAAAATTGACGTAAGAAGCCTTCTCTTTTTTGATCCCCGATTACATCACCGAAGTTTGATTCGACAGCCGTCCATAACAGCTCGATTTCGCCCGTTGTGAATAATAGGTTGTTTTCCTTGGGTATATACTGAAATAACTCGGGAATATATTTTTTGCGCGATTCAATTTGATAAAAAAAGACCATGAAGGACAAAACAAACAACAGACAAAAGAGAGTGACTTTTCTTTGGCGCTTCATGCGTATTACCAACTCATTCTTGTTTTTATGAGATTGGACTTTCTGATTGATGCTATATCGCTATTTTCTTCGAGAGCCTTTTCTGCATAAGCATCCATGAACCGATATATCTCCTGGTCTTCGATGTTATCGGCCATGAGGGTCTCTTTTATGCGGCTAAAAAGGGCATGATCGAACCTTTCCTTGTGAATGAAAAGAAAGCGTCTATAGCTTTCTAGGATGTTTCTCTTCACCTGGCACTCATGATCTTTCGAAAGCTCTAGGCCGGGTATTTCTCTCAATCTCAAGACAAGCTCAAAAGCCGCCTTTAGTGCAAGATATTGAATATCCGCCTTAGTGCCGATATTTCGAATCGGTTCATTCCGCAAATCCAACAACTGGCTGTTTCCCAGTTTGCAAAATGAAGATAAGAGGATAACATTTGTACTGTCCGGTTCTTTTCCGATAAATTCCACGTGATTGCGGATAATTAAATCGGGCATATATTTGAATTGATTTAATTCCTGAATTACGCGGGCATATGAATGACGAGGAGAAAACGTTTTGAATGCATTGTCGTCAAATAATTCCGGCATAATGCGAATAAATCCGAGGCCGCTAAATGCCTGCTCCAATGTGCTATGGTAAACTTTTGATATGTAAAGAAGGTCTTTTTGAGAGACAGAATAGCCTCCTTCAAAAGAAAGGTTGACAAAAGCCTGCATTAACGTGCTTTTGTTGTGCTGCTTGTAGCTGATATACCCAGCTTCACCTATATTTGCCATCAGGAAAACAACAATCTGAAAGAGTATCATCCACTTCGGTAAAATTTGGCTCCTCTTCCGCAACATCAAGCCTGTACAAATCAATGCACAGCTCAAGATCAGGACAGTGGAAATATAAAGACCGTTGAGAAAGGATATGATGAATGCAAGGACGTAGATTGCTGATAATATCAGCCAAATATGCCGTCTGAGAAATCGATCTGCAGATTCCAGCCGTTGTGTGCTATGTGGAGGGCTGGGATGAGAATCTCTGTAGTTTGGATTGAAACCCCACAAGTCCAATAGCTTGGATCGAGCCGCCTCAATATCTTTTCTGTAGTCGATGAACTGGATGCGGGGCATTTTCAGATGCATGTAGCTGGGATCGCAATCTTTATAGATAATGGGTATGACCCGCTCCGGTTTTTTTTCGAGAGCCCAATGTACTTCAGATCTCACCCAATCGGAAGCGACTGCGTTGGGCGACAGTACTACGATAATCCAATCACTTGTTTGAAGGTTTTCAAGGATTGTTCTCTCCCAGTCTTTTGTAGCCTTGATACTCTTCTCAGAATACCAGATGGAAAGCGGATGCTTTCGAAGTAGTGGAAGAATTTCCTTTTCGATAAAATTTATGTCTTTGGATGAATAGCTGATAAAAACCTTGGTCATTTTGTCTGATTTGTCTTGGCGAGTTTTTTTAAAGGAGAGGTGATGTGATAAGGGCTTCCCTCGTCTGGAAAAGATTGTATTTGAATGATCCTTGTATGTCAATCATAAAGGTGATAAATGTTGGGAGCACATAAAACGTCCGCAGTTGTAGCACATGAATTGTCCGGTTTAGATTAGGCGCCGCGGAGGTGACTGGTGAGACGGCATTCAACCAGCCTTTGAGAGGGAATAGGCCTTGTCCTTTATGTGGGAGTGACCCGCTTGGCATCTTGTGCGGGACCGTTTGTCCTAAAGGACCGGATGTTACCGCCGCGAGCATTACGAGAGTTCGAAGCTGCCGACTGAACACTCGGATTCACGGGGAGCCTTGCCTTGACTTACACACCCCCTCCACTGGACACCTCGAACATGCCTCTGCCGGAGGAACTCGCGGAACTTGCCGATGCCCTAGCCCGCCACACCGATGAACTTTGCGCTGAAGAAAGTAACCCCCATCCCCTTCTGGTTCCCTTCGATGATCTCCCCGAACCCGAAAAGGTCAAATTAAGACAGGCTGCCGCTGAGACGCTTAAGGCCATGCTTGCACTCGGGTACAGGATTTTGCCTCCGGAGGGCCCGACTCAGGCCGGGACACGCGGGGAAGACCTTCAACAAATGATGGACAGGCTTCTGGACCCGGCCCCCATGGGTCTGGACCAATTGCTGCGTCTCTGGAAAAGCAATGCCGGCAACATCTCCAGCCTGCCACCGGAGCCGTTGCGCCTCCTGGGAGAACGTATTCTCAAGGCCGGCGAACCCCTCATGGCCTATGACCTGCTCAGTGAGGCGGCAGAATCGCACCCCAATGATCTCAGGACTCGACAGCTCCTGGCCCTGGCCCTGGCTCGAAGTGGCTCCGTCCAAAGGGCCAATACCCTCCTGCAGGAGCTGCGGGATCAAGGGCACCGTGACGGCGAGACACTGGGCATCCTGGCCCGGACCCACAAGGACCTCTGGGCGCTGAGTCAGGATCCGGATGAAAAGGAGCGGCAACTGTTGAAGGCCCATTCCATTTACCGGGAGGCCTTTGACCTTTCCCTGGACGGAGGGTTCCTGGACGAGGCCGTGTACACCGGCATCAACGCCGCCGCCACCGCGTTTTTCCTGGGCGGAGACGACGCTGTTTCTCTTGCCCGGACGATAACAAGGCTCTGTTTGGATCGGCTTGGGCAATCTCCCAGCTACTGGGCCCTGGCTTCCCTGGGAGAGGCCGCCCTCATCGAAGGCGACCTGGATCGTGCAGGGGAGTTCTATGGGGAAGCGGCAGGCCTCGGCCGGGGCCGCCTGGCGGACCTGTCCTCGACTCGAAGACAGGCAAGGCAAATCCTCCTGAAAATGGGAGAGGATGCCAATGCCCTGGACCGCTGTTTTCCCATGCCATCCGTTGCGGTGTTCAGCGGGCACATGATCGACCTGCCCGGCCGGACCCCCGCCCGCTTCCCCCCTGAACTGGAGCGGGCCGTGGCCGGTGAAATGGATCTTCTGCTGGACAGGATAAACGCTGGAATCGGCTATTCCTCCGCCGCATGCGGGTCGGACATCCTTTTTCTGGAGGCCATGCTTCGAAGAGGCGCCGAGATCAACATCGTGCTTCCTTTTTCCATCGAGGCATTCCGGGAGATAAGTGTGGAGATCTACCCGGGCGGTGGCTGGGGGGCTCGTTTCGATAAGGTCCTTGAGAGGGCGGCCCAGGTGATTCACGCGGGTGAATCCCCGTCCCCGTCCGGGGCGGAGGACTTCGATTACGCCAACTTAGTCCTGGACGGCCTGGCCGTCCTGCGTGCCGGTGTCCTGGAGACGGCCCTCCATCCCGTAGCTGTATGGGACGAACAGCCGGGCGACGGTGCCGGAGGGACTGCCTCCATGGTTGCCCAGTGGCGCTCCCGTGGCTTGGAGCCTGAAGTAATCCGCCCCCGGCCGGTTTTCTTTCAGGAGGACGGGCCGGCCCCCACGACTCCTCCACAGCGCCCGTCCGCGCCGGAACCTTGCCCCAGGGAGATCCGGGCCATGCTCTTCTTTGATGTGGTGGGCTACAGCCGTCTCTCCGACGAAGAAATTCCCCCTTTCGTAAGCCTGTTCATGGGAGAGGTCGCGCGCCTGCTTCAGAGTCTCGGCCGGCCCCCCCTTGCTGAGAACACCTGGGGCGACGCCCTTTATTGTGTCTTTGAGGACGTACGGGACGCCGGGGTGTTCGCCCTGGACCTCAGGGATCATGTATGCAATGTCGCATGGGAAGGCCTCGGGCTTCCCCGGGAGCTGAGCCTGAGGATCTCCCTGCATGCAGGCCCCGTTTATCTGATGGAGGACCCCATCCTCAAGAAGCCGAACTACTACGGAGCCCATGTGTCCCGAGCCGCCAGGATCGAGCCCATAACACCTCCCGGCGAGGTTTACGCCAGCCGGCCTTTCGCCGCCATATCGGCGGCACGGGGCATTCCCGACTTCACATGTGAGTACGTCGGGCGCATCCCTTTGCCCAAGAAGAGCGGCGTCATTCCCCTGTACCTGGTACGGCGCGCGGGAGAAGCCGTAAAGGCGATAAGTTGAGGCAAAAGCGGCTGGCGGCAAGAACGCCGCCCTCAATTCGATACCCCCAGATATCCGGTCAATAATCACCGAGGTTTTCAGATGAAAACCGTTCGAATTTTCATTTCATCCCCCGGCGACGTGGCAGAGGAACGCGAAAAGGCTCGCGAGGTGATCCGTCGCCTGCAAGGGCGCTACATCGGCAAGCTGGAACTGGTTCCCGTGCTGTGGGAACAGATGCCGCTGGATGTGGCTGCGCCTTTCCAGCAGGGGATTGAAGCCATCATAGACAAGAACGACGGGATCGACCGCAAGCGCGCCTTTATGCTGCTGTTGGGAGCCAGCGGAAGCGGCAAGTCTTCACTGGCTCGTGCCGGGGTGATCCCCACCATCCGGCACTACGACCCCAACCTGGCCCAATGCCGCTACGGCATCATGACTCGCGGCGAACACGCGGACAACGTGTTGTATGCCGCACGAGCGCTTGGCTTCAGCCCCGACGGAAAGACTTTAGCCGTTGGAAGCGGGGACAATACCGTGAAGCTTTGGGATGTAGCCACGGGGCAGGTGAAGAAGACTTCAAGGGGGCAAAAACCCGGAGGATCGGAATGGCAGACTCTATCGTTTTTACCTCCTCAACCACGCCTTCTCCGGTGCCCTTTCCCTTCTCGACCAGCCCATGGACAAGCCACCTGATGCCGGGCCGCTGCTCTTGTATGTGTGGGAGCTCGCAAAACAGAAAGACCAGGAAAGCCGTGCGCAGATATTTTTCAACCGCCTGCGACAGACCAAATGGGGTGAGAAGAATCTGGCGTCCACTGAAGCAGTAGACCGGCTCGACCTTCGTGACGAGGAAAAGACAGGGCTGAAGCAGATGCTGGCGGAAACACCCTAGGTGTCACGATGAAAGAATGAACAGCAAGACGCTGTGTGCCCCGGATTAGTGCTGGTCTCAATAGCCTCTGCGTTTCAGGACGGGGCCTTCCCTGGTGTCGATCACCTCTACGCCCATGTCCCGCAGTTCGTCCCGGATCCGGTCTGCGGTTTGCCAGTCCCGGACATGTCGAGCGGCCTCGCGTTCGTCTATCAGGGCCTGCACCCGCTCGTCCGGTTTGTCGGGTTTCAGGTTCATCACACCCAGCACCGAGTCGGCGGTCTCGAGCGCCTTCAGGACCTTGTCGCGGTCTTCGGCGGCGAGTCCGGTGCGGTCCATCACCCGGTTGACCCTGCGAATGAACTGGAACAGGGCTGCAAGGGCCTTTGCCACGTTCAGATCGTCGTCTAAGGCGTCCAGTGAACTCCTTCGCAGGTCATAGATGCGTTGGTCCATTTCAGGAGAGCAGGAAGGGGCGTTTCGGCTTTTCATGACCTTTTTTACGAAGGTGTCCAGCCTGGCCAGGGTCTTGCGGGCTGTTTCCAGCTTCCTCCAGGAGAAGGTGATGGGCTTGCGATAGTGGTGGCTTATGAGCCAGTACCTGACCTCCCTCCCCGTAAATCCTTTTTCAACTATTTCCCTGAGGGTCAGGTCTACCTGGGTCTCCTCCTCCCCCTTGACCCCGCTCTGCACGACCCCTTCATTGTGAAGCCAATAGCGTGCCGGCGGTTTGCCGGTCGCCGCCCGGCTGATGGCTATGGTGTTTTCGTGATGGGGAAAGAGGAGCTCGATTCCACTCGCGTGGATGTCGTAGGTTGGCCCCAGGTGCTTCAGGGCCATGGCCGGGCACTCAAGGTGCCAGCTCGGCCGGATGTTTCCCCAACGGGTCTCGTGAAAGAGTCCGGCCTTTAGCTCCTGCAGGGTGGACCGTCTCAGGAGGGTGAAGTCCCTGGGGTTGGCCTTTTCGTACTGCTCCAAATCCACGGTTTTCCCCAGATGAATCTTGTCCAGATCTATCCTGGAGAGGGCGCCGTACTCCCGGAGCCTGGAGATGTCGAAGTAAATGGAATGGAATTTTTCGTAGGCGTAGCCTTTTTCAACAAGGCGCTCGGCCAGCTTGATCATATCGTCCACATGTTCAGTGGCCCGGGGGTAAAGCTCGGCGCGGCGGATGTTCAGTTCGTCCATGTCCTCGAGAAATGCCTGAAAATAGCGCTCGGTATACTCCCTCAAGGAGACGTTTTCACCCAGGGCACCCTGGATCGTGCGGTCGTCCAGGTCAGTGACGTTCATTACGAGCCTTACTTCATGCCGTCGAAGGGATAGATAGCGATGGACAAGATCCACGAAAACGAATCGCCGGCAGTGACTCATTCGGATGTGTTCGCACAGGGTCGGCCCGCACGCATACATGGACACCTTGTTCTCTTCCAGGGGTACGAATGGTTCCTTGGAACGAGACAGGGTGTTATAGAGCGTAAGCCTTGTCTTCTTCTTGTCCACGAACAAGGGCGTGCTCAGGTAGCGCTCCCCGCCGTCCGGTAGAATGACCACTATCCGGCCGCTGTCCATTTCCGCCGACACTTTCAGTGCCACCGCAAGGGCCGCTCCCGAACTCATGCCGGCGAAGATCCCTTCCTCGCGGGCCAGGCGCCGCGTTACTTCGTATGCCTCTTCGTCGTCGACGTTTATGATCCGGTGCGCCCTTTTCTTTTCAAATATGCCGGGCCGGTATGATTCCTTCATGTTCTTCAGGCCCTGTAGCTTGTGCCCCATGTAGGGCTCCACGCCTATGATCTCAACCAATGGTTCGAGCTCTTCAAATCGCCTCGAGAGTCCCATGAGCGTCCCGGTGGTGCCCATGGACGCCACGATCTTGTTGAGTGACCCACCGGTGTCCTTCCATATCTCCATTGAGGTGTAGTGGTAGTGCGACTTCCAGTTGGAAGGGTTGTTGAACTGGTCTGCAAGCCAGTACTTGTCCGGCTCGTTCCGTGCCAGGTTGTAAACGTACTCGATCGCCCCGTCGGTTGACAGGTGCTCAGGGGTGAATTCAAGGTCAGCGCCCATGGCCCGCAGGATCTTTTTTCGTTCCTCGCTCACGTTTTCCGACATAACCAGAAGGATGCGGTATCCCTTGACCGCAGCCACCAGGGCCAGGCCGATCCCGGTGTTCCCGCTGGTGGCCTCGAGAATGATCTTTCCCGGGTTCAGGTCCCCGCTTTTTTCCGCGTCTTCTATCATGAAGAGGGCGGCGCGGTCCTTGACCGACCCTCCGGGGTTAAAGGATTCCAGCTTGGCAAGGATCTCCACGCCGGGGTTCGGATTGAGTCTGTTTATGGGGACCAGTGGGGTCCGGCCGATCCGGTCCAGGATGTTGCCTCGCTGCTTTGTCATAAAGTCGTCTCCGCAGGACCGCCCGCGTCAGGCGGGTGGTGGTTGCCGCAAGACACGCTTTATAGCCCAGAACCGTGGTCACTGCAATGTGAAATGGGCACGCGGCACGGCTTCCAACCTTTCACCTACACACACACCTACACCTACACACACACCTACACCTGCAAACCGGTCTTCTCATGGGGAGCTGTGATCCATGAGCTCCTTGCGCTCAAAGGGAAACGGTGGTAATGATACGCCGATGTCGGGGCCGCCGCAAAGATGAGCCCGCAGCCCGGCTCGAGGAGCAAGGTACCCGGCCGTCAAATGGACAGGGAGGGGTGCAAGGACCATGAATATTCTGGTGACCGGAGGTGCCGGGTTTATCGGTTCACACGTGGCTGAAGGATACCTTCAACAGGGTCACAGGGTGGCCGTTGTGGATGACCTCTCAACGGGAAGCAGGGACAACGTTCCAAAAGAGGCCGTGTTTTACCATGAAGACATCCGGTCCATGGAAATTGATAATATATTTAATCGCGAACGCCCGAATATTCTGAACCACCATGCGGCCCAGGCAAGCGTTCCCATGTCGGTTTCCGACCCGGTCCGCGATGCGGAGATTAATATAGGCGGTTTCCTCAATCTCCTTGAGTCGGCTGCCCGCCAGGGAGTGGGCAAGGTCATCTTCATTTCTTCAGGAGGGGCCGTTTACGGAGAAGCCGCAGAGTACCCCACAGCCGAGGCCTGTCCCCCGAGCCCGCTTTCCCCGTACGCCGTGGCCAAGTATGCATCGGAGAATTACCTGGAGTTCTACCGCCGCCAATATGGACTGGATTTCACCGTGCTCCGGTATGCCAATATCTATGGGCCCCGGCAGGTATCCCACGGCGAGGCGGGCGTTGTGGCGATCTTCATGGACAACCTCATGAACGGGAGGCCTTCCGTGCTTAACCGCTTTCCCGATGAACAGGACGGCATGGTTCGCGATTACACTTACGTGGGGGATGTGGTCGAGGCCAACCTGGCCGCCCTGGAGCACGGGAGCGCGGAGGTCTTTAACATAGGCACCGGCCAGGAAACAAAGACAGCGGACCTCTATCGCCTGGTTTTCGAGGCTGCGCGGACCATGCGTCCCATGATCCCGGACAGCCTCGCACGGCTCGAACCCCGGACCGCCAGACCCGGAGACATCCCTCGAAGCTGCTTGCTCGTGGACCGGGCTGCCCGGGCTCTGGGTTGGCGTCCCCGGACCTCCCTGGAAGAGGGAATTCATAAGACCCTTCAATGGCGTACCGCCCAATCCTGTTGATTCCCTGAAAATTTTTCTCAGGCCCCTTGACATCCGTAATTCCGGGATTACTTTTTTCAAGTTTCGAGCGGAAGGGATTCGTGCATTTTTGTTGTGAGTGCCGCACCCCGATTTCGATCGTACCCGGTCCCGCACCGACAGCCGGCGACCTTCAACGAGGGATATCTTTATTGTTCGGGCCACCGTTTTAGGTTTCATTGAGGATGTATCTCTTCTCAATGGACAAATAATAATCAATAAATTAATTAGAATGGGAGGTAAAAAGGAGCATGAAGATTAAGCCATTGCATGATCGTGTCATTGTTCAGAGAATTGAAGAGGGAGATACGACCAAGGGTGGAATCATCATCCCGGACACCGCCAAGGAAAAACCCATTGAGGGGAAAGTCCTGGCGGTCGGCCCGGGAAAAACCAGCGACAGCGGAAAACTGCAACCGCTCGAGGTCAAAGAGGGGGATCGCGTCCTTTTCGGGAAATACGCCGGCACCGAGATCAAGATCGAAGGCGAGGAGCACCTGATCATGCGAGAGGACGACATCATCGCCATCGTTGAGTAGTAGCCGAGTGAGCCTTACTACTAAAAGCAATAACCGTTTCAAAGGAGGAGGAAATAAGGAATGGCTAAAGAGATAAAGTACAGGGCTAAGGCCAGAGAGGCCATTATGAAGGGTGTGGATACCCTTGCGGATGCAGTGAAGGTGACCCTGGGACCCAAGGGCCGCAACGTAGTGCTGGATAAGAGCTTCGGCTCCCCAAACATCACCAAGGACGGTGTCACCGTGGCCAAGGAGATCGAACTCGAGGACAAATTCGAGAACATGGGCGCCCAGATGGTCAAGGAGGTGGCTTCCAGGACATCTGATGTGGCCGGTGACGGCACAACAACCGCGACCGTTCTCGCCCAGTCCATTTACAGGGAAGGATCAAAGCTGGTCACGGCCGGTGTGAATCCCATGGCCATCAAACGGGGCATCGAAAAGGCAGTCGTGGCCGCCGTCGAGGAGTTGAAGAAAATTTCCAAACCCACAAAGGACCAGGAAGAGATCGCCCAGGTGGGCACCATCTCCGCCAACAATGATTCCACCATCGGGAACATCATCGCCGAGGCCATGAACAAGGTGGGCAAGGAAGGCGT
>CAYVDE010000084.1:0-13585 GCA_964450535.1 uncultured Desulfobacterales bacterium | reverse complement strand
CTCGCGCCCTGTTCGTTCATGAGTTTGAAAAACGCATCGATCTGGGCCATGAAGCTCCTCCGGGTAAACGGTGCCGCAGGGTTCCGCTCAATGTTGGCGGTATGACTCGGACTGCACCGGTACGCACTGGCAGGGAAAACCGGGGTTAATCATCAACTATGGACACGGACCCGGCTCTTTCGTGTCCCGGTACGGCCGCGGTGGAGAGGGGTCTCTTTAAGACCGCGGCAATTATAAACCAAACGTCTGGTGTTTCAAAGCCAAAAAAAAGAGATAACACCGCTCTCGCGCGGTCATTATTTCCCTCGCAAATCCTTGATCATGAGGAGTGCATCCTGGCCTCTCGGATAGAACGCGGGCCTGAGGCGTACGGTTCGGAATCCTTCAGCTTCAAACAGGGCGCGTGCTGCCAGGTTTTCCGTAGCCGTGTGAAGAAACAAGAGATCCGCATCATTCTTTAAGGTCTCTTCCTGGATCCTGCGAAGAAGAAGACGACCGATCCCCATCCGTTGCTCCTTCGGGGTAACGGCGATGGCAAGCAGTTCAGTTTCTATTGGTGATGCATCCAAGGGCCGGACTCGAGAAGCCATGGCGAATCCGGCCGGCCGGCCTTGGACAAGGGCCAGCAGGGCCAGGGTCTCCCCGGAATCCGCCCAGCCTCGAATGGTGCCGGCATAAGCTCCGAACGGCCGGAAGGCCTGTGCGCTCAATCGCTCGAGGAACGCGTTTTCTTCAGGGCGAACCGCGCGGATCTGAACGCCTTGATTCGAGGGGAGACAGTCTTCAAAATAATCGTTGGATCTCAAGTATACCGCCTCGGCTTATATCAGCTCGTGTGGTCCATATTGCTTAAATCCTTTGAGTGAAGGATCGGCCAAGTCTCATGGTGGATGCGCCTGAAGGAACAAAAACCCCGATTATCATAACAAGCGGCGCAATTAGAGAATATCACCAAAAGGGATGAATTCAAGACATGTGTGGTGAAAAAACCGCTTGTGAAGGGTTCGGGTCAACATTAAAGTTTACGATCATGAAATAGCCGGCTTTCTCCTGGGGTCTTCAGAGACCACAGTCTCTGGCTTTTGCTCAGCTCTCCCCGCGTTTACGCACGGGATAAAGGCTTTTTAAGAAGGAACCGCGTCAGGAAGGCATGCACGGTGGGAAAAAATCAGCGCAGCCAGGGGCTCACCGCCCCCAAGCCTCTATTCAACCGGGTATTCGTTCTCCTCAACCTGTCTTATTTCCTTGTTTTTTCCAATGTGGCGCTTTTTTACCTCTTTCCCCTGGCCCTGGACGGGATGGGGGCCGGGAGCCGCACGATCGGGCTGGTGATGGGTTTGTTTTCCCTCGCCGCCGTTCTATCGCGTCCCCTGATGGGTATAATTGCCGCCACAAAGGGAGAGTTTCCCCTCATGTCCGGCGGCATGGCCGTCATGCTTCTTGCCACGGCCTGCTATCCATTCCTGGAGACCGTGGGTACCTTCATGTATGCCGTAAGGGTGGTGCACGGAGTGGGGTTCTCCGCCTTCGTGGGAGGCAGTTTTTCTGCGGTGGCCGGGCTTTTTCCCAAAGACCGGCGCGCCGAGGCATACGGCATGGTGGGCGCCTCTCTCATGGCGGCGGTGGCCCTCGCTCCGTTTGTGGGCGAAATCATTATCGGCCGATTCGGTTTTATATCCCTTTACGCGGCCGGGTGCGGTGTGATCGCCTTGGCGTGGGTCGCTCTGAGCAATGCCGCGGGCTTTGCAGTCAACCGAGAAGGCGGCCGGTCGGGCCGCAGGTCGCGTTTCGGCCTCCTGATCCGGGACTCTTCGTTCCTCTCCCTGTTGATCTCGACCCTGATCTTCGCGCATTGCCAGTCCACGGTGTTCAACTTTCTCGCCCTGACAGGGAAGCAGCACGATACGCCGGCGGGATCGTTTTTTCTCCTGGCTTTTCTGCTGGCCGTCGTGATCCTCGTTACCATGGGCCGGTTGATCGATAAACGGGGGAAGCTCCTCTTTTTGAGGCTGTTCTATCCTGCCCTTGCCTTGGCGTTGCTCTTGCTGCCCCTGTCTTTCGGCCGGGGTTCGGGTTGGTTTCCGGCTCTTCTGTTCGGCTCAGGCATGGGCTTCCTCTTCCCCGGGCACAACGCCCTGGCGGCGGACCACGGCGAGCAGGACGACAAACCTGCTGTCATGGCACTCTTTACCGCTGTTTACGATTCAGGGTTTATATCTGGAGCCGTTGTTTCCGGTTGGATTGCGGAACAGGTTGGTTTGAACGGGCTCTTCTATGTGACCGGAGGTATGGCTTTGGCCGGGTTCATGCTAAGCCTTTTCTGCCCTATACGGGAGAAGCGTTCAAGTGCGGATTCGAAAGGGAAACAGAATCAGGAGGTTTAAGAGATGGATGAACAGGTCATGCTTGAACAGCTTGAGGAAGTGGCAAGAGGCCTGGAGGTCGAGATACGCTACGAGACCATGAGAAAGGAGGCCGGTTACATTCCAGGCGGGCTATGCCGAATTCGAGGAGTCCCTTTGATTATCGTCAACCGAAAGGCCCCCCTGAGTGACAAGGTGCAGGTGGTTGCATCCGCAATAAAAAAATTCGATTTGACAGGGACCTACCTTCGACCCGGTTTGAGGGATTTCCTGGAGCGCGTGGAGCCGGGGCGCACGGTCCGGCCAGGCGAGATCCAGGATAACGATGAAGCCGAAAACGACGATGAATAACTTCCGGTCGTAACGTCAGGGTGTTTCATCGGGAGGTTCCGAGCCGCCGGAGATATTGTCATATAACCTGAAAGGTGTAAGGAAGAGTCGCTTGAGCGCGCCGGCTACCCCGCCGCCCAGGTGCTTGAATGGGACGTGTCGGGTCGAAGGTTCCAGCATGGGGCCCTTCACCTCGAAGTAGTAAGTGAGAAATGACCGGTCCTCTCCGGTCAGGGCGTATCCGATGATGGGGATCCTGCTAACCACGTTGTCCAGGGTTTCCAGGGGCTGTATTCCCAGGGTGAAGTCCACGGTCTTCTCGATGAGGTCCGCCTCACCCGCGGCCACAGCGTTATAGATAGGGCTCGACATGATGAAGTTTTCCGAGTATACGGCTCCGCGGTCGACGGCGGCAAAGCCTTCCATGCTCTCGAAGTAGAATGCCCCTTCTGGAAGATCCCCCGGTTTTCCCTTGATAAGCTTCTCCAGGCTCATCATTTCCAGAATTTTTGAGAAAATGCCTGTTCTTCGCAGGCTGCCGTTGTGTATGGCTACATCCGCGTTTCCACTGAGGCTGGGAAGAAGGTCCTTGGAGGTTCGACCTTCCAGGGTCAGAAATGCGTCCATGTTCAGGGTTCCGTGGAGGAAAGGGCTGTATATATCGAAGGTTTCCAGGAGATCGAGAACCGGTTGTCCGGTCAGCCTCACGTGGTTGGAAAGGTAAATAGACGGTTCCGGGCTTCTTCGTATGTGACCGTTTGTTGTAAGGACGCCGTATTCGAGCCGAATGCGGGAGCGGGCCAGCCGGATTTCCCCGTCACTCAAATGGATTTCCGCTCGAAGCGGCCCGAAGCGCAGCTTTTTCCAGTGGGCGTTTCGGCCGTGGATTTGAAGTCGAACACTGATGAACTCCGGAATCAGCGGGCCTGTGCGCGGCCCAGACGTGCCCCGCCACAGGAAGTCTTCCGGGTTCAGGAACTCGGTGTGGACATTCAGCTCCCCCATGAGGGTGCGCCATCCTTCCAGGCCGCCCCGTATTTCCAGTTCGCTCTCCCCCACGCGCATGCGACAGGATGACACGGAGATTTTTTTTCCTGAGAAATCAATTGAAAACGATGCGTCCCTGACAGGAGAAGGCAACCGATGGAGCTGTGCGGAGATATCCGTTCCCTGAATATTTCCAAGGACCATGGTGGACAGGGGATCCCTTCTCGAGGCCAGGATCTTTACTTCGCCTTGAAGTTGTCCCTGCGTGGGCCGGCCGTGATCGTGAAAGCGCAGGCCCAAATCCTCCAGGTTGAGAGAAGGAGTGGAGAGTTCCATGGTTAAGAGATCCTTGCGTTCCAGGTCGTATCCACCTGAGATTTCCAGCTCGGACCCCCTGAAACGACAGACCACGTTTTCAAGTTCCAGGTGCTCCCCTGGACCCACGAACAGTTGAAAGTCGATATGATCATCGGGACCGGGCGGATTCATAGAGACCTGTTTGTTTCTCAGGGTCACTTCCTCCAGGTCCACGCGCCCTTTACACCTCCACCGGTTCTTTTCACGAACCAGTGAAAAGCGGGTGGCCACCGGGCCATCAAAGGCCAGGGGGGGATCGAAGCCACGGAGAAGGACCGAAAGGGCCTCGTTCATGTCCAGGCTGGCGGTTACCTCGGCCGAATTGAAGGGATATTGATCGGCGTGGACCTCAAAGGCCCCTTCGGCCTCGAAGCGGGATACTCCCCAGGCTCCCGACAACTGAAAACGGTCTTCAGCTTCCTCGTCCACGCGGACTTCAGCACGGCTCAGCTTTAGTGGAAGTCGAAGCTCAGGCTGGTTGAGCATGCTGTCCTCTAGAACGAACAATCCCTCGCGCAATTTGGGAAAGGACCACCCGGTCTCGTAACGTAACCAGGCACGGCTTTCAAGATTTCCTGTCATTGGGCCCAGCCGGTTGAGGCTGAGGAATGCGTCAGGGGGGATGAAGTGAATCCCCCGCTGTCTCAAGAGGGTTTGAACTTGAAAGTCACCGTCAACAAGGATGTCCCACACCGATCGTTCTTCCAGCAGGTGCTTTATTTCCAGGCGTGCTTCGCGGATTATAGAGTCGTCGAGCGAGCCTTTGAGGTCGGTGATCAGGAGGTCCCCCTCGTGATAGACCACCCGCCCGTCAACTTGCGTGAAGGGGTCAGGCAGGGAGCGTCCCTCGATCAGGAAGTCCCGGCAATCCACTGAAAGCGAGAGTGCACCGGCGTTTTCCGGCTCGTCCATGGATTCGATTTCTTCAACGGAGCCGGTAATTATGAGATGCTCGAGCCGGACAATGCCTGACTGGAGTATGGGAAACAGCTGACTCTCCATCCAGGGGGGGAGCAGGGGCGCAGGGAAGTATCGTTCCGCGGTGGCGAAAGACATTGGTTCGCTTTCCACGCGCAGTCGAATTCGAGGGGATTCCCCTTGAGGCAGGTCTACCTCCAGGGCAAGCCCAAGGGATA
This sequence comes from uncultured Desulfobacterales bacterium, assembly GCA_964450535.1. Classification (GTDB taxonomy): domain Bacteria; phylum Desulfobacterota; class DSM-4660; order Desulfatiglandales; family HGW-15; genus JAIPEI01. The sequence continues at coordinate 8,412 of CAYVDE010000084.1, read as the reverse complement.
GTCCCTCTGTAGTAAGTGTCATGTCAGGGAAGCTGACGCCTGTCTTGTCCACCTCTCCTTGAAACCGGACCAGGACTTCCGGCGGGTCGTAATGCTTGGTTTGCTCGTCATCGCGAAGCAGGAACCGGACGTCACGTGTTGAAGCAAGGCCCTTTGCCCTTACTGGTTGGCCCCAGGCCCCCTCAACAGAAAACTCGGCTGTAACCGTCCCGCCCTCGAAAGAGAACTTGTCGGGCCAGGGAATCCACGAAAGTGGAATGTCTTCGACTGTTGCATTTATGTTGAATGGCCCGCTCTTACGGTCGTGGGTCGGAGGGATGAGGGTTCCATAAGCCTTGAAGGGAATTTTCCGTTCCCGGTAAAGGGCCAGACCCGACGATCTGACGGTCAGCAAGAGGGGATCACCGCCGTTCGATCGGACCTCCAGGTTGAGGGCCTCGGCGTTGTAAGGGCGGTTCTGGATCACCAGGGTTCCACTCTCCAGGGATAGGGACTCCAGTTCTGAAAACCATGGGAGGTGAAACACATGGGTCTCGTCGGGTTCCAAGGCCCTTTTTTCAGGGAGATCGAATTCGATAGTGGGCCTGACAAGTGCCAGGCTCACCGGCACCACCCTGCCCCGAAGGAGTTCCATTGGGTTCAGGGCCACAAAAATGGATTCGGCCTCAACCCGCTCCACCCCTTCAGGAGATGCCGCTTCCAGTCTGTGGGCAATGAGACCTATCCCGCCCCAGAGGCTCAGCTCGATTCGATCGGTCTTTATGTGATAGCCGGTGAATCTGGAGAGCCTTTCCAGCAGGGCCTTCTGTATGGAAGGCTTGTGAATAAGGGCGTGGGCGTAAAGAAGGAGTGATGCCAGGAGAAGGACCAGAAGGAAGGGACCCAACACCAGGAAACGGATTCTCCGGCGAGTCATTCCTGACACGAGTAGCCCCCGGAAAAGTCAGGCTCATGAAAATGTCCGGCGCCGATCATAATAGTCCTTCAGGATAACCTCGTGATCAAGGGCCGCCTATTTCACCAGCTCTGCGGGGTTGGTCATAAAGCGAGTAGACCGGATTCGATCTCCTACTTGGCCGGTGATAAGTTCGTAGAGCGGCATCTTCCAGAATGGATTGTCCAAGGTTGTCTCCTTGCTTCTCCTGGCAAGCTCACCCCGGGACAGAGTTTTGACAAGCATCAGATCGTTGGATCCGTGACGCGTTTCCTGGCGCTTTCCTGCCATTTCATACGCGAACGTCAGGAGCGCGATTGCTGTGACTGCATTCGCATCGGAGGCGTAATCCCTGCGGGTAATGTCAAGCCGGCTGATCCTTTCCAGTATCCCCGTGGGGACGTCCATTAGAGTGGTTTTCCGGGAAAAGGTCCGGGAAAGCCAGGAGAAGTACTCTTCGCCGACAAGATTGACGATGGGGTTGTCTGCAGTTTCTTTCACAATAAACACCAAAATTTCTTGTTCTTTTGTGACAGGCTTTAAGGAGCGAGTCCCTGAGCATAACGGAAACCCTTCTGTTTCTCAATGTCTATTCGTTTGTTCATGGCCTCAAGATGTTTTCGGCGACCGGACAAACGCCTGCAGCAGACAGAAACTGTAGGGCTTTCCGGCGTGTTATATAACCGCTCTTGTACCTTTTCCGTTGACGGACCCGCGGTGTTCCCCTACCATGCCAAGGGTATTTGGAAAAGAGAGTCTGATCTCCAGGGCAAGGAGGCTCATTATGGCTAATGACAACGTAGTCTTTCTAGAGGTGCTGGAATGGTTCGATGATACAGGCCGCCGGCTGGTTCACCGCATTCCTGAGAAGGGGTCCGGTGAGATCAAGTTCGGGGCCCAGCTCATTGTGCGTGACAGCCAGGCAGGGGTCTTTTTCTACAAAGGCAAGGCTCTGGAGGCCTTCGGTCCGGGCCGGCACACCCTGAAGACGGGGAACATCCCCCTTCTTACCAAGATCGCGGCCATTCCGTGGGCCATGACAAGTCCTCTTCGAGCCGAGATGTATTTCGTAAACATGAAGGTGTTCACGAATCTCAAGTGGGGTACGAGGGACCCGGTGGCCTTCAAGGACTCGGAGCTGGGCCTGATCCGGCTGAGGGCGTTCGGTGTGTTCAACCTGCAGGTGGTTCAGCCCGTGCTTTTCATAAACAAGCTGGTGGGCACCCAGGGCATGTTCGACACCGAGGAGGTGGAAGAGTACTTAAACAGGGTCATTGTAAGCCGCTTCAACGATTATATGGGGGAGACCCTGGATTCCATCCTGAACCTGCCCTCTAAGTATGACGAGCTTTCAGAGGGGCTTGCCCAGCGTGTTCAGGAGGACTTCGGCCACTTCGGGCTGGCCATGACCCACCTCTACGTGAATTCCATTACCCCTCCCCCTGAGGTCCAGCAGGCGATTGACGACCGGAGCCGCATGGGGGTCTTCGATGACATGAACAAGCTTATGCAGATGAAGGCGGCAATGGCCATGGAAAAGGCCGCAGGGAGCGAAGGCGGGGCCGGCGACGGCATGGGCATGGGCATGGGGATCATGATGCCCGCCATGTTCGCCCAGTATTTCGCCGGGGCCGCGTCCAAAGGAGGAGGTGGATCACCTACCGAGGGAGGAGCCGGTGCCCCCTCCGGGGAAAAAGGCGCGAGCCCGGACACGCGAGAGTCAGGAACGGAGTGCCAGGACTGCCGGAGCGTCATTCCGGTGGACGCCAGGTTCTGTCCTTTCTGCGGTCATCAGCAGGTGGTCTTCTCCCAGTGCGAAAGCTGCGGGAAGAACCTTGCTCCTAATGCGCGTTTCTGCTCCAGGTGCGGACAGGCGGTGGATGAAAAACCGGAGGCCAGGTTCTGCCCCGCGTGCGGAAGCGAGAACCTTCACGACTCCAAGTTCTGCAACGACTGCGGTGAAAAGCTCTAGGTTGCTCATCGAATACCAGTGCCCCCAGTGCGGGGCCCCGGCTACCATCGAGGAGACGGACCACCTCTTTAACTGTGCTTTCTGCCGGGTCAAGTCCTACCTCTTAAGCCGTGTGTACCGTTACGTCCTGCCTCACAGGGCCCCCGATGGCCTCGAGTTGATTTACATGCCATACTGGCGGTTCAAGGGCATGCTCTTTTCCTGCACAGCGGCCGGGGTCCATCACCGGATCGTTGATGTGAGCTATCGAGGGGTGGAAGCCGCCCATGTGCCGATTTCCCTGGGGCTGAGGAGCCAGACCCAGAGGCTTCGCTTTTTGACGCCCGGGACAGAGGGCCGCTTTCTCATGCCGGACATCTCCTATGCGGCCATGCTGGAAAAGATTCAGGAGCGTTTCGGAAAGGCCGGCGTTTCTTCCCTCTTTCTTCAGTCTTTCATAGGCGAGACCCTCAGCATCCTTTACGCGCCGTTCTACCTGGACGGCAAGCTATACGACGCCGTGCTCAACCGGGCGATCTCGCCTCCCCTTTCCGATGATCGCGACCTGCGGGAAAGGCCCGGAGGGCGACCCTCCTGGGAGCTTCGTTTTGTGCCGGCCCAGTGCCCGGAGTGCGGCTGGGACCTGGAAGGGGAAAGGGACAGCTTCGCCCTGAGCTGCAGGAACTGTCAATCGGTGTGGCATGCCGGGAAGAGACGCTTCATGAAGCTGGATTTCGGAAGCCTTGCCGCCGTCGAGCACCAGGCGTCCTCGCTGTTTCTTCCGTTTTTCAGGATTCAGCCGAAGGTGACAGGGGTAAGCCTGGGTTCCCTGGCGGACCTTGTACGTCTGGGAAATCTGCCCAGGGCGGTGCTGGACTTCATGGAGGAAGAGCCTTTCCATTTCTGGACCCCGGCCTTCAAGGTCCGTCCCCAGGACTTCCTGCGCTTGTCCGTTCGGACCACTCTGGGCCAGCCCGGAGGCAGGGTGGAACCCCGATTGCCCGAAGGCGACATCTACCCTGTTACCCTGCCCCTCAACGAGGCCTTGGAGAGCCTTAAAATGAATCTGGCTTCCTTTATGAAACCAGCCGGGACGCTTCGCCCATTGCTGCCCGAGATCACAATAGAACCCCAGAACATCGCCCTGATCTACCTCCCGTTCCAGGTGAAGGGGAATGAGGTTCTTTACACACCTTGCCGGTTGCGGATAAACCGGAACCTTCTCATTTACGGACGCCAGCTTTAGGGGGTTTGCCCCGGGAACTTTATGTTTTATGACAGGATTACGGTACTAGGCCACCAACTGGAGCCTGTCAACGTATTGGGCGTAGCGCATGAGTGCGGCCATGGCCCTTGCGCCGCGTTCCGGGCTGGGAAGTACCGGGACACCACGATCCTGGAGTTCGCGGATGAACCGGTCCTCGCGCATGCGGAAAGAAAAACCCAGGATGGGCTTGTTTTTGGCCTCCCCTAAAGACGCTATGGAACGGGCCTGTTCGGCCAGGAGAATGAGGGTCTGCTCTCCCACCTTTTCCTCCGGCACGCCCATCGCCTCCAGCGCCCGTTTAACGGTCCTTGAAGGCACCAGAAAATACGCTAGGAGCCCTGCAGCAGCGGGGTCGTCCAGGAGGATTTCCGGGATAGCGGAGAAATAGTCAAGCGGGTTTTTTGTAAATGTAATATCCACAGGGTTGCCCACGCTCCCGGTGCCCGGCATATAGGGCGCCAGCCGTTTCAGGGTGGCGGATGAAAGGCTGGGCAGGGTCACCCCGGCCCGGCCGAAGGCGTCCGCCGCCGCCGCACCGGGACCGCCTGAGTGGGTCTGGATGATCGCCCCTCCCTCCGTGCCAGGCCGGACAGTGCCTCCCAGGGCCCAGCAGAAGTCGAACAGCTCTTCAATGGATGTCGCTCGAATGACGCCCGCCTGGCGGAACACGCCGTCGTATAACCTGTCAGGCCCGGCCAGGGCCCCAGTGTGGCTTCTGCCGGCCTTGCGCCCGGCCTCGGACCCCCCGGCGTAGAATGCCACGATGGGAATATCGGGGACAATAGCCCGCGCCGCCTTCACGAATGCACGGCCACGGCGAATTGCCTCGATATAAAGACCGATCACCCGGGTGTTGGGGCAGGCGGCAAGGTATTCCATGCCGTCAACCATATCGATATTCGCCTCGTTGCCCACACTGATGCCCGTGCTGAATCCCAGTCCGAACCGGCCCAGGTAGTCGAACATCTGGGTCACGAAACTCCCGCTCTGGGAGACCATGCCTATGAACCCAGGATCGCAGGTGTATTCAAAAAAGGTGGTGTTGAACCGAAGATGGGGATTAACCACCCCTATGCAGTTGGGCCCCAGAAACCTTATGTTGTAACGCGCGGCCGTTTCCACGAGTTGGGCTTGGAACGCCCTTCCCTCCTCGGTGCCGAGTTCGGCGAACCCGCCCGAGACTACGATGGCGCGGCGGATACCCCTTTTCCCGCAGGCCTCCAGGATCTCGGGCACGATGCGGGTGGGCAGGATGATGAGCGCGAGGTCGGGTATCTCGGGCAGATCACCAACGTCCGGGTAGGCCTTCCGACCCAGGACCGTCTCTTCACTAGGGTGAACAGGATAGACTGCACCTTCGTAGCCGAGTTCCAACAGGCTTGTGAGCTGGGTGGTGCCCATGGCCGAAAAACGATTGGACGCGCCGAACACGGCTATGCTTCGTGGATTGCAGATGCGGTATAAAGGGCTCGTTTCAAAGGTCGAGTTCATGGTGGTCATTATCCGGCATTCAGGCGGGGGTTCGAGGTTGAGAGGGCTTTTCGGATCGAAGGACCACGAGTGCGTCGGCCGCTACGAGCCCGCCCTCCGGTGTGATGATTGCCGGGTTGACATCAATCTCGGCTACGGAGTCCAGTTCCATGCCGATACGCCCCAGGGCCTCAAGGGAGAGGGAGAGCATCTCCAGGTCGGCCGGGGACTGGCCCCGGAAGTCACCCAAAAGGGCCGATGCACGGAGTTCCCGGGCCATGTCCTCGGCGTCCCCGTACCCGAGAGGAGCCACGCGGAAGGCCGTGTCCTCGAGGACTTCCGCGAAAACGCCCCCGATACCGAGCATGACGCAAGGCCCGAATTGGGGATCCCTGATCAACCCGAGCAGCAATTCCCTGTTGCCGGGGACCATCTCTTGGACCAGGACTCCGTCGATGGAGACCGTAACCATCTCTTCGATCCGGCGGTATCCCTTGCGTACGGCCGTTGAGTCGGCCAGGTGGAGAAGAACCGCACCGTGTTCGCTCTTGTGGAGCATTAGCGGGGAGCAGGGCTTAAGGGCAACCGGGTAACCCATCTCCTCGGCCATGGACACGGCCTCGGCCTCATTATGGGCAAGGCTCTCGCGGGTGACAGGGATCCCGTAACAGCTCAGGAGCTTTTTGGAGTCATACTCCGACAGGGCCTCTTGGCCCTGGTCGAGGGCCGACTGGATGATTGCATCAGCGCTCGTCTCTGTCATCGCATATCCTTTTTTGTTCGGGCCCGTGCCGTAAACGGCATGAGCCCGGTGTTAAAGTTAGAGGCGGCCCGCGCGGCCGTGGTCGCTTTGCTTTATGGTAAGGACTCTTCAGGGGTTTCAGGAGAAGGTTTCTTTTTTCTCTTACGCCGGCCTTTCTTAGCGGGCTTGGCCTCTTTCTCGGCTTTCGCAGGAGGGGCGGGGGCGAGTCCGAATACACCACCGGGCTGTGAGCTGGTGGCGATCTTTTTTCCCGAAGAACGAGGCTCCATTTTCGGACTCTGCCTGGGGGGCTGTCCACCCGGCGCTTCTTTACCTGGCTTTTCCGGCCCTGTTTTCAGTACAGGGGGGGCAGCCGGTTCGCTGCGGCCCTCGCCTTCCACGACCGCCTTTTCCTCCGGCTTCTTCCTGGGTGGGCGGCGCCTCCTTGATCGGGATGCGGGTTTTCGTCCGGTTTCGGTGTCGTCAGCGGCCGGCGGTGATTGTCCTTCCTTTTGCAAGGAGGGTACGGGTTCCGTCGATTCAGGGGGCTCGGATGGCGGCTTGGGCTTGCTCTGTTTCCGCGGCGGCCGGCGTCTTCGTGCCGGTTCCCTGGTCCGCACGTCTCTCTTGGGCTTATGAGGCCTGGGGGGGCCGCTTCGGTCTTTGCGTTCTCCCCTGGAAACATGGCCCGCCTTGTCCTCCACGAACCAGTCCTCCTCAGGCCAGACCACAGGAAGCTTGTACCCGAGCATCTCCTCCAGGGGTTCCAGGTGATAGACATAGCGTTCGCAGGCCATGGTCAAGGCCCGCCCCTTCTTGCCGGCCCTGGCTGTACGACCGATACGGTGGATGTAATTTTCTGAGTCCTGGGGGAGGTCGTAATTTATGACGTGGGTGATGTCTTCCACATGAATCCCCCGCGAGGCCACGTCCGTGGCCACAAGGATCTTGACCTTTCCGGCCTTGAAGCGGCCCATAAGGGACAAGCGCTTGGGCTGCGGGAGGTCGCCGGTGATGCCCTCGGCGGGATATCCGTTTCCCCGGAGCTTGCGGGTGAGCCAGTCAACGCCGGCCTTGGTGTTCGAAAAGATCAGGGCGCGCTCCCAGTCCTCGCGATTGAGGAGCCCCAGTAGCAGTTCGAGCTTCTCGTGACGGCCGACATGGAACAGGGACTGCTCGATCCCGTCCACCACCACTTCTTCCGGAGTGACGGAAATGACCTCCGGGAGGTTCATGTATTCGTAAGTTAGTTCAAGGACCCGGTAGCTCAATGTGGCGGAAAAGAGCATGGACTGGCGTTTATCGTAGTGGGGGAGTTTCCGGAGTATGTACCGCATGTCCTTGGTGAACCCGAGATCAAAGAGGCGGTCCGCTTCGTCTATAACAAGGGAGTTGATGCCGGCGGGCTTGAAAATCCCCTGCTTGAGATAGTCGATGATCCGGCCGGGCGTGCAGATGACGATGTCCGGGCCCTGCCGGAGGATGTCCGCCTGTTTCTTGTAGTCGATACCGCCCACGACCTGGGCCAGGGTCAGACCGGTGTGCCCTCCCAGGAGCATGGCATCATCGTAGATCTGGAGCGCCAGTTCCCTTGTAGGGGCCACGATGAGGGCGGATGGAAGTCCTTCCTTCTTCTTGCCGGCGTCGGACAGGAGCCGGTTGAATATGGTGACCAGGAAGGCGGCCGTTTTTCCCGTCCCGGTCTGGGCCTGCCCGGCCACATCGCTTCCGGTGAGGGACAGAGGGAGCACCTGGGCCTGAATGGGTGTGCAGAAGGTAAAGCCTGCATCCTTCAGTCCGGCAAGGACCTGGTCCGGAAGCTGGAAGTCATCGAATCGTGTCTGGGTGAGGAATCGCGGGGTGTTCGCTCTGGCGATCTGCTGTGTATCAACGTCTTCGGGCATATTTTGGTCTTCTCTTTGTTCGTGTATGTGATAGGGCGGCATTAATTGCCGCGATTGACCGTGCCGGCACGGCACGGTTTACGAAAACAATCTGGTTTCATCCGGAGTGCCCCCGCAAAAGGGAGGCCGACGCTTGTATTCAAC